>NZ_JAPWCL010000004.1:0-138385 GCF_041433955.1 Pauljensenia sp. 20925_1_25
TGTTCTCGGTCATGATGCTTTTGCCTCACCTGTGAATGACAATTGCAGATCTCGTGCACACGGAAAGGCCATTCTTTCTGTGTTGCGCTGAATGCAGAGACTACTCCCGGTGTATGTGAGGGACAATCAACCTGTCACATGCGCGCGAGGGGCTACGAGGCCCCATTGGAGACGCGCGTGCGGCGTGGTAGCTTCACTGAAAATACGCTGGAAATGGTGGGCTATCTGCATGTTTGCAGCGTGGTGCTTCGGTTGCTGCCACCTGCATGGGCGGCGCGGATGCACACGTTGTGTTAAAGCGAGGCGCATTCAAGATGCACATAGATGCGATTGAGGCGCCACCCTCAAATTGTTGGAGATGGCGCTGTTGGGGAAAATGTGCTCACATGTTGGCCGATGTGTGTGGTGGGCGATCGTCAGGCGGGCGGGTCCGTGCGGGGTGTGCGTAGCTCAGGGGTGATGACCTGCGGGTACAAGTAGAATACTTGACATATGGATGTAACTGGCGTAATAGCTGCTATGATCAACTTGACAGTAATGTTTAGTTACTGTCGAACTCAATGATGAGAGGAAGAGTCATGTCATGGTTGCTTGAGCTAGGGATTGGTGCAGCTGCGGGTATCCTTTCCGGCGTCATTCTGCAGGTGCTCTTTCCTGCAAATTCAGGTATTTCTTCGCCCGTTATTGCCTCTGGTGCACAGGTGAATCAACAGGTGATGACAAGTGAGGGTGATGCGATTTCGATTGTAGGGAGTGGGAATCAAGCGCACATTGGCGATGTCAATTCAGTTCATGTGACGGTTAATGAGCGTGTAGGCCAACGGGAGTCAAATAATGATGACGTTGGTGGATTTGTCATCCTGTGTATCGTTGTGACTGTCGTGGTTGCGTGGGTTCTGCTGCGTAATTACGAGAGCATATTGCATGTACTCATTGGCGTATCAGCTGCACTGTTGACGCTATGTATCCTGATGGTTGGTTTGGCGCTACGGGCGCGATATGTTTCGCCTTCCCTTGGTGCTGCAATATTCACGAGTATCTTGATGGGCACTGTGGTGTACGTTAGTTACTACACGTGCTTTTCGCTCAAGACTGCAACGACAGGTTTGTCGATGCCAGATCTATCACGCTTGCTAGCTGAGTCTTCAGAGAGCGGCAATGCGACTTCGGTTGGTACAGTCGTCCGCGTTCTTTTCGATGAAGGTGCCCTGGCATATGTGGGGACTGTATTCATTGAGATGCTGATTAGCGCATTGCTGGGTGTCCTGGCGTTCCAACTGCTGCTGCGTGAATGCTGTGAGCGCTACATGGTTGGGTACTCTGGTGGTGGAGTAGCTCAGTGGGTCTCGGATCATCTCACCGTGTCGTGGAAGCGTTCATTGCTTTGCGCTGTCATCCTTCTCGGTATTTCCGTCGGGTTGATCTTCCTCTTCCACTGGATCCCAGATCTTATTCAATAGTGGTTCAGTGCGTGTCCCTGTCACGTGGAAGTGTTACTTGTACGGTTGTCCCCGCGCGGCTGTCCGCGCGGGGACAACCGTGTGCGATGATAGTAAGGTTCCTGGCGGGGAAACCGCCGCGTTGATTGAGGTAGACCGTGAGAGGTGACGTCGTGTCGGATCGCAGACTGGCCTCGACAATCACGGTGGGCGGCGCGACGAACGCGGGAACGTTTGAGGCGGCTGAGCTGATGGCCGCTGGCATGAGTGCGCGCGAGGCGAGCGACGTGTTGTTCGAGCAGAACTTGGTGGTTGCGGACTCGGAGTCGACGCGGCGCCGCTTGGCGAGTGCGACGACGAAGCACCTGTCTTTCCTGGAGGATGACGCCCTCCGATTTGTCGCTAGTCGTGAGTACGGGTGGGAGCTTGTCATGTGGCTGGCTCTCGTCACGGAGTCATACGTATTCGCGGCCTGCGCGCGCGAGGTTGCGTGGCCGCGCCTGATCGTTGATGAGGCTCCTTTGACAGCGTCGGATATCGACGAGTTCGTGGAGCGCCAGCGCAGGGTGGATCCCGCGATGTCGACGCTGACGGTGAAGAGTAGGCAGAAAGTGCGCTCCGTGTTTTTGCGTTGCATGCGCGATGTGGGTTTCATCGACGAGGCTGGGGTTGCTTTGCCGATCGTGGTTCCCGTGGGGGTTGCCCGCTTGGTGAACACGGCTCCCCAGCCGTGGGGCTGGCCGATGCGGGAGTCGTTCCCGGTCGCGCAGTTCCAGTTCGATGTCCTTAACTGACACTTATTCGGGAAAATGTGACGTAGGAGCCATGATTGGAGTCGAATTGTGGGTGGCCTGCGGTACGGTAAGAGAAGCCCGGTGAGGGGCGCTGCACGAGAGGAAGGTACGGTCGGTGTCGAAGCGTGGGGCGTATCTGGATTCGCTCAGGGAGACCTTTGATTGCGCCTTCCGGGTGCTCACGTCGGAACGCTTCAAAAAGATGGAGGGCTTGGGTAACGAGGTTCCTTTCTTTGTCCTGCGCTACAAGCCGGAGTGGGAGCCGACTGTCGACGAGGAGCTCTCGCGGCTGCGTCGCCGCCTGCGCGAGGAGCGCTACCACCTGGCCGATATCGACGTCTTTGCCCTCGCGGTGGACATCTGGAAGGGATCCCCTTTTTTCGATCAGATGCTGGCGATGGAAAAGACGCTGCCTCCGGAGACCTTCCGGGATGCGCTGAGCAAGGTAATCGACGCCGAGGGTTTGCTCGCGCCCGCTATTAAGAAGGCTGTGGACGAGGCCGGGGGAGAGGATAGCGTTGACGCCGTCCTGCTCTCGGGGGTGCATCATCTGTTTCCGCTCGTGCGCACGCATTTGCTGCTGAACTGCCTGCAGCCCCTGCTAGGGCGCGTGCCGCTGGTCGTGACCTTCCCGGGGTCGTACCACCAGTCGCCGTCCACCCACTCGGCGCTCGTCCTCTTCGATCAAATCTCCCAGGACAACTACTATCGAGCTTTTGATTTGGTGGACTTTTCACTTACTCTAGAACCGTCGGCGAACTGAAAGACAAAGGTGTGACGCATGGACATGAAGGGTCTGTACGCGAAGGATATTTTCCGGTCGATCGACGGTGTCATCAAGGCTGATGACGTCTCCAAGGTCGCCTCCGAGGTCGACGAATATGTCATGACCAGCGAGATCCGTAGCGGCCTGTCGCGCATTGTTGATGCGTGGAACCAGGTCGACGCTCCGTCGAACGGCGTGTGGATTGCGGGTTTCTTCGGTTCGGGTAAGTCACACCTGCTGAAGATGCTGTCCTATCTGCTCGGTGAGCAGGCGGGCAGCCAGCCGGTGACCCGCGAAGATGTCGAACGAGCCTTCGAACAGAAGGTCGCAGGCGACGAGACACTTATCGCGGACCTCAAGAGGAGCCTGCATACGCCCACGCGCGCGGTGCTCTTCAATATCGACGCCAAGGATGATAAGTCGACGCGTGAGCGCGGATCGGCAATGATCGAGGTCTTCTACAAGGTCTACTTTGAGGCGCGCGGCCTGTACTCGAAGGATCTGGGAGTTGGCGCACTCGAGCGCGACCTGGAAGATCGGGGAGAACTGGCGCGTTTTCGCGAGGCCTACCAGGAGGAAACTGGGCACACCTGGGAGGTCGGTCGCGTCAACACCGTCTTTTCGGAGGCGCTTGTCTCGAGGGCGCTGGCCCGCCTTGGGCACCAGGTGGATCAGCCCTTCCGCAGCTATCGGGAGCAGATGAACCTGTCGGCCGAGGCCTTCGCGCAGGACGTGGCCTCGTGGCTTGACCGTCAGGGGCCTCACCAGCGCATCGCCTTCTTCGTCGACGAGGTCGGCCAGTTCATCGGCGACGACTCTCAGCTGATGCTGAACCTGCAGACCATCACCGAGCAGCTGGCGACGCATTGCCCCGGTCGCGCCTGGGTCTTTGTGACCTCGCAGGAGGAACTGAGTGGTATTACGGCGCAGATGAACGAGCGCCGCAGTACTGACTTCTCTAAGATTCAGGGGCGCTTCGCGATCAAGGTGAGCCTGTCGACGGAGGAGGTCACGGACGTGATCGCTCGCCGCCTCCTGACGAAGAGCGATCAGGGGGCGGAAGACCTGGACACGCTGTGGCAGCGTCTCGGCGCGGGGTTCCCGTCGATGTTCCGTTTCCCAGTGAAGACGAAGAAGTACGATAATTACCTGACGAGGGATAGCTTCGTCGCTAAATACCCGTTCGTGGACTACCAATTTGAGATGTTCACACAGGCGATGCGAGGTCTGTCGGATAACGACCTGTTCACGGGCCGTCACTCGTCGGTGGGCGCGCGTTCTCTGCTGGGCGTGTGTCAGCAGATCGCGCAGGAGCTGACGGATGATGAGCTGGGCACGGTCGCGTCATTCGATCGCTTCTACGATGGCATCGCGGCGATGCTGAAGTCCGACGTGAAGGACAATATTGGACGCGCTGCCCAGGATTCACGCACGAGCGACTCCTTCACGATGAGTGTGCTGAAGGTCCTCCTGCTCGTCCGCTACGTGGATTCCTTCCAGGCGTATCCGCGCAATATTGCGGTCCTGCTGCGCCGGTCCCTGGATCAGGATGCGACTGATCTGGAGACGCGTGTTGAGCGTGCGCTTCGTATCCTGTCGGATCAGGTGTACGTGCAGCGTCAGGCGGACGGCACGTTCGCGTACATGACGAACGAAGAAAAGGAAGTTCGTCGCGAGATCAGTCAGATCATCGTGGAGTCCCGGGAAGTCGCGGATCTGCTGCGCACGGATATCCGTAGGCATGTCGGTACCTCCGCGACGAGCTTCGTGTATCCCGGAACAAACCGGCGCATGGGCGTGTCCCTGTTCGTTGACGGGCGCCGTGAACAAGCCGAACCGCTGGTAATCTCGGTGTATACGCCGCAGTCCTCCCTGGACGAGGAGAGCATCCGCCACGAGAGCGTCGTCCGTCATGACACCCTCTCATTGGGTCTGGATATCAGCTCCGAGATCCTCGAGGACGTGCGAGTCTTCTGTCAGACGGAGGAATACGTGAAGCGCCAGGCGGGCGCCGCATCGGGCCTGCGTAAGCACATCATCCTGAGGCATAAGGAAGACAACGAGCAGCGCCGTCAATTGATCGGCGAGGCCGTGAAAGACGCGCTCATGCGTGCCTCGCTGTTCGTCGACGGGCAGGAAGTGAAGACGGGGACGGCGAAGACACCGGTGGACGTGATTGAGCTAGGTTTGACTCGCCTGGCCCAGCAGGTCTATCCCCGTATCGAGGATGTGAAGCCACTAGCGAACCTCAAGGACGGGCAGATCGCATCCTTCCTGCGCGATCAGGAGGACGCGACGCTGGACGTCGACCCGGGCGTGGATATCGCGCAGAGTCTCGCGGGCGAGTGCACCCAGTGGGTAGAACAGGCGCGCGTGCTCAACGGCCAAAACGTGTTCGTAAAGAACGCGATCGAGTATTACGGTCAAGCCCCCTTCGGCTGGGACAAGAACGCGGTGCTGGCCATCGTGGCGACGGCCCTTCGCCTGGAGCTGCTCGAGGCCCTTGAGAACGACAGGCCGCTCGCTCGCACGGAGCTGGAGAGCGCCCTGCGCGACGTGACCCGCCAGGGGCGGGTGCTGCTGCAGAAAAAGAAGTACCTGGATCGCGCCGCGCTCGCGGATTTCCAGCGTTTTGTCGGCCATTTTGTCCCGAAGGAGTCCCTGCAGGATGGCCCTTCGCGCGTTCGCGCGGTTGAGGTCAAGGCGGCCGAGTGGGTGAAGCTGCTCAAGGGATACAGGTCCGACTGGTACAGCTTTGATGACGAGGTCGCGGAGGCCCTCGACCTGCTGACGCCGCTCACAACCACGCAGCACACCGAAGAGGAGATGCTTGCCCCGCAGATCCGCGGCGGATTCGACGAACTGATCGAGATTGTCGACGACTTCCTCATGTCCTACCGGGAGTTCGTGGAGGAGCATGAACAGGAGCTTCGCGACGCGTTGGCGGAGGCGGACAGCCTGTCGTTCTTCGAACTCACGGAGGACGGCGAGCAGGCAATTGGTGAGCTTCGAAAGCTCGCGGGTGACTCGAGGTTGTACGTGCGCACGCAGGAGATCGCGCCGTTGGTTCGGCGTATCGACGCGGCGCGTCGCGCGCTGGTACAGGCGCAGCGCGATAAGGTACTGCGACGCATCGACGAGGCCGTGGCGGGTATTCGAGGTTCCGCCGAGTTCGAGGCCGCCTCGGAGGTTGCTCAGCGGCGGGTTGATGCTGAAATGGAGCGGCTCTGTGCTGCGGTGAATTCGGTATCAAAGCCGGGTCATGCGGAGGAAATTGGCCGCCAGCTCGATCAGTGTGTGGACGACCTCTACGCCGCATTGATCGCGTCGGCAACGTCTGCGGAGCGAGCGGACGCGGACGAGGCGACGGAGCCGGCCCCGAGGCCGAAGATCGTGCGCCTGGCGGATCTGCTGCCGAAGACGAACGGCCTCCTGTCGACGCCGGATCAGGTCAACGAGTACGTCGAGCATGTTCGTGAGCAGATGCTCGCGGCTGTGAACGATGGCAAGCAGCTGCGCCCCTGAAGGAGTAGGTAATGAATACCTCAGCGTTGGAGTCTCTGGCGTCCGCCTCACGCGAGCGCCTCATTGAGATGTCCGTGGCGGCGATTGAGCGCAAGATGGCCGATCCGCTTCTGAGCGACGCCGACCGTGCTCGCCTGACCCAGGCTGTCGACAAGCATGCCGAGGCCGGTGGTAACCGGGTGCTGGGTGCAGCGAAGGTGGTCGCCTACTCGTGGTTCAATCGCCTCACGGCCCTGCGCTACATGGATGCGATAGGGGTCTCGGGCAACTACGGAGTCGTCTCACCGGCGGAGGGATCGGGGACGGGCGTGCCAGAGTGCGTGCAGCGCGCTCGTGGGGGCGACTTCGACCGCCACATCGGAGAGGGCGCGCGAGCGCGGGTGGCGCAGCTGCTGTTCGACAACCGAGACTTGGATGCATACGTTCTGCTGCTCCGCGAGTACTTCATCTCGTGGCACCGGGTCATGCCGGGCGTATTCCCCGAGGCGGACGACTGGACGAACCTTGTTCCGCCGACGGACCTGCTGTCAGCTGGTGAGTCTGTGCGTGCCGATATCGTGGCGGCGATCGGCCCCAACGATTCTGGAGGCATGGACGTTGAGGTGATTGGCTGGCTCTATCAGTTCTACATCGCCGCTCGTAAGCAGGAAATCAACGAGTCGAAGGCCAAGATCGACAAGGACACCTTGGCTCCCGTCACGCAGCTCTTTACCCCGCACTGGGTGGTGCGCTACCTGGTGGAGAACACGCTCGGGATGCAGTGGCTGCGCGCTCACCCGGACTCGGCGCTCCGGGAGCGTTTTGAGTATCTGGTGACCCCGGCCGAGGGCCAGGAGGATCAGGGCCTGGCGATCGCCAACCCTGTGGATTTCCGCGTCATCGACCCGGCCTGCGGCTCCGGGCACATGCTCACCTACGCCTTCGACGTCCTGTGGGAGATGTACGCTGAGGCCGGATACCCGACCAGACGGATCGCCCGTCTGATCCTGGAAAAGAACCTGCATGGTGCGGACGTGGATGGACGCGCGGCGCAGCTTGCCTCCTTCGCCCTGACGATGAAGGCCGTCGAGCACGATCCAGGTTTCTTGGGGCGCATCGAGCGTCAGAGCCAGCGGGCTGGCGAGACCTCGTGGCGTGGGCCCAGGATCGTTCACGTCGAGTCCATGAAACTCGATGAGCTGAGCCCCGCAGAGATCGCGGATGCCTCTGGAGACGGAGTCTCCCTCGGTATCTCCCAGTTGATCGAGCGGCTCCGTCATGCCGACACCTACGGTTCTCTCATCCGCGTGCCCGAGGGTGCGTCTACCCTGTTCCGCGAGATCGCGCGCCGCATTGAAGCGGGGGAGAGGCAGCAGGTGCTGGGCGGCGCGGACTGTGAGGAGTGGCTGCGTGCCGCCGACATGTGCGAGATCCTCGAGGACGACCGCTACACGACCTTGATCGCGAACCCGCCTTATCTCAGCATGAAGAAGGCAGACGACTCGCTGAAGAAATATGCGAAGTCACAGTACTCTCGTTCGTACCAAGACCTTGCGACGATGTTCATGGAACGTTCGCTGTCCCTCGTTGCAAGGGGTGGTGCATGCGGAATCTTGTCGCTGAACTCTTGGATGATGACTGTTACGTTCAAGAAGTTCCGTTCGCTGATTCTGTCTGCCGCTCAAATCCTCTATATTGCCCATCTGGGTAGAGGTATTGCAGGTATTGCCCTCGACTTCGCAACGACTGTGTATGTGGTGGGTTCCAATACGTCTGATTACCTCATTCGTTTTATGCGGGCGAGTAAAGCTGCGCAGTCTCCATCAGATAAAATACGGACTGAGCGTCTCAGACGAGCCGTACAAGCAGTTGAAATGGGTGACGATTGCTATGTACTCTCCAGAAGCCGTATTCGAGAGATGCCTGATTGTGCTTTCTTAGGTGATCTTTCCGATCGTCTCCTTGAGGCTTTCCGACACCCATTGGGAGAAGTGGCACCCGTGAGGCAAGGGCTCGCAACCGGTGATAATGAGCGATTCCTGCGGCAATGGTTCGAGGTAAGCGGCGACCGCTCGTACATGCAGGCCCGCGATCGTGAGGATGCTCGGGCCAGCGGTGCCAGATGGTTTCCTCATATCAAGGGAGGAAGCTATAGAAAATGGTGGGGAAATCGAAGCGTTCTAATTGCGTTTTCTAAAGGTGATCAAAGTGATCTTTCGGAGCTTGGGAATCACCTTCCTTCTAGAAATTTTTACTTTAACCCATGTGTTTCCTGGTCGAATGTTTCTAGCGGTGAACCCTCGTTCCGCCTGTATGAGGCTTCAAGTATCTTTAGCCATGTCGGGCAAGCTGTGTTTCCGGTGGATTCTGAACGGCTTAAGGTTCTGAGCTATGCCAACTCGAGAGTAGTGACCACCGTCCTCGAGACCATCGCGCCCGGGACGCACTTCGAGGTTGGCCAGGTGAAGAATCTTCCCTGGATCGAGCCCGAGTCCTTCGATTCTGTGGGTGTCGAGCGGTTGATCGAGATTTTCCGTGCTGACTGGGATGCACGCGAGACATCGTGGGACTTCGCCCGGCCTCCCTACCTGCGCGGCGGACACTCGCTGCTCCAGGATGCCTTCGACGACTGGTACCGCCGCAGCTGTGAGACTGCCGATGAAGCGCAACGCCTGGAGACAGAGAACAACCGCTACTGGGCCGACGTCTACGGCCTCGCGGACGAGGTAGAGGTCGACGTCCCCCTCTCGCGAGTCTCCCTCACCTACAATCCACGATTCGCATTCGCTCCCACGAAGGGTGCGCCTGAGCGCAGCGAGGACGAGTATCGCTGGCTGCACTACCAGCGCAGCGCGCGCGAACTCATCTCCTGGGCTATTGGCGTCACGATGGGGCGCTACAGTGTTGACGTGCCCGGCCTCGTGCTGGCGGACCAGGCCTCGTCCCTTGACGGCTTCCGCGCCCGCGTTTCCGAGTCGCGCTTCGAACCCGACGACGACGGCATCATTCCCGTCACCGGTGGCGCCTTCGACGACGACGCTTCGCGCCGCGTCAAGGCCGTGCTGCGCGTTGTCTTCGGCGCCGCCGATCTAGGTGACAACATCGAGTTCCTCACTCGCTGCCTGTCGGTCAAGCCTGGCAGCGCCACCGCGGAGTTTGTCCCGCCGTTGATCCCTGCGGATCCGGATCGCGCGCTCGAGGACTACATGGCGAAGTCCTTCACCGCCGACCATCAGAAGGACTACAGTGGTCGCCCCGTGTACTGGTCCCTCGAGTCACCGAGGGGTACGTTCCAGGCGCTCATCTACTTGCACCGCTACACGCCCGACACAGTCGGACAGGTCCTCACCAAGTACGCGGCCCCCTTCGTCGATCGCCTCAAGGCCGAATCGGAGGCTGTTGGGCGCGAGCGCGACGCCGTGACTGGCGACGATAGGAAGGCCGATCGCGAGCGTGCCCGCATTGACAAGAAGCGCTCGGAGATCGACGCGACGATCGCGGAGGTTCAGGGCTACATCGACTCTGTCCTGCAGCCCCTCGCCCAGCGCCGCATCCACCTGGACCTGGACGATGGCGTGCGCATCAATCGCTTGAAGCTCGCCTACGGTTGGCGCTCGGACCTGGCTGACCTACCCCAGCCCGCGATCGGCGCCGCCACGACGGAAGTCAAGAAGGGAATCGCGACTGACCTAAAGTGGGCCCGCGGGGAAATTAAGAAGAACAACGTGTGGTGGTCCTGACAGTGCTCCCTCCCCGTGGGACACTGGAGAGGCACCCGGTCTGGCAACGAAAGGACTGACGTGAAGCTGACGCACATCGCCATCACGAACTGGCGCAACTTCGCCCACATCGAGTTCGACCTGTCCTCGCGTCTCTTCGTTGTCGGACCCAACTCATCGGGCAAAACCAACCTGCTGGCCGCCCTGCGCTTTTTGAGCGATGTCGCGCGGCGCGGACTGCTGGCAGCCTCGGTGGACCTAGGAGGCCCGGAGCGCTACTTTCACACGGGAGCAGACTCCGCATCGTTTGCCGTGACAGCGGAGATCGATGTGCACCAGATTACCTACGATCTGTCCCTTCGGAAGGTGACAGTGGTTGAGGATTTCGTTGGTGGAGAAATGCGGATGCGTCCTCTGAAAGCCGGTATTCCCGCTGGTTTGCTGGAGGCCGATCAACCTCGGATACTTCAGCCCCGGGTTGCTGCCAAACCTACTTCGTTTTCCTTCGAGCATCTAGCGACAATGGAGATAGCCGATTCCCCCGACGAATATCAGCTGGAGGATGAGAGCGTTAACCCGGTGTCGGAATACGTCTCGGACTATGCTTTCGTCGAAGATGAAAAGCTAGTGATCGACGGCGAAGACGTAACGGGTGTTCCTGGAACAAAACGAGTAACGGGAAGTGCCCTGTCTATTCGCAACATGCTCTCGGGCATCCGCTACATTCACCCGAACCCCAAGAAGATGCTCGAGCGGGCTGATCGCTACGACCCGGACCATGGGACCGGCTTCTTCCAGCACGCGGGGCGTTTCCCGGATCAGCAGCTGGATGCCATCGTCGACCGCATTCGCCCGATCATGGCCGCGGTAGTCCCGGAAATCCCGAACTTGTCCTACCAGCGCATGGGGCTCGGTACGGAGCTCGTCTTCTACAGCGACACTCCCGTGCGCGGCGCGAGCGGCGTCTACTCGCACGAGCAATTCTCCGAGGGAACGCTGCGCCTGCTCGGCCTGCTTTTCGACCTGGCGACGTTGCCGCGCGACACGAGCGTCGTCCTCATCGAAGAACCCGAAACCTTCCTGCAGGCCTCCGTCGTCCGTTCCCTGCCCTCGCTCCTGGCAGAGGTCGCCATGAACCGCGACGTGCAGATGGTCATCAGTACCCACTCGCCGGAGCTTATCGATTCCGAGCTGGTGCTCCCCAGCCAGGTCCTGATGCTTCGTTCGGAGAACGGCGCGACGACTGGCGAACTGCTCTCGCAGTCTAACGACCCTCGCATTAGAGCCGTTGTCGGTGCGGGCCTGCCCAAATCGCAGGGCATCGATGCTGTCAACGGTCGCACGATTCCCCCGGGAACCTGGTAAGCGATGGAGGGCTACGTCTTCGCCCAGGTCATCGTCGAGGGGACGACAGACGAACCGGTTGTCACTGCGCTGATGCACGCGGCGGGATGGGCTGATCATGAGTTCTTCGTCAGGAGTGTCAACGGCAAGGGCGCAATTGATAGGCACATCGAGAACTACTGGGAGGCCGCTCAGTATGTGCCGTATGTCGTCTTCCGTGACCTTGATCGGGATGGCGGAGGATGCCCCGTGACCCTTCGAGCGCAACTTATAGAGGGAACACCGGGTGAGTCGCCGGATCTGCTTGTCCGGATCGTCGACCAGTGCATCGAGTCGTGGATTCTGGCGGACCGGCACGGGGTTGCTGATTTCTGCAAGCGGTCGCCAGCGAGTGTGAAGCCGCCCGCGTCCCATCACAAGCCGTACCTGCTCAGCATCATGAAGGAAGCGAAGCTCGCGGACGCTGTCGAAGAAAAGGGGCGTGAACTGGATTTTGGTCCCAGGTACAACACTTGCTTGCAAAATCTCATGACGCACCATTGGAGCATCGAGCGCGCCGCCGCCGAAAGCGATAGCCTCAGGCGGGCCATGAAGCGCCTGACGGACCTGCATGACCGACTTGGAGGAGGCGCAGAATGAGCGGAATCGATGCCTCTCGGCTGGCAGAGGAACTCAACGCCCTGCTCGAGCATGGGCGCATTGTCACGTGGCTGGACCGCAACGGCGAATACGCCGACGACCTTGACGCCGTCCGAGAACTGCTCGACGGCGCCACCCTCATCACCGTTAGTGCCAACCTTTTCGAAACCAAACTCCGTATTTTCGCCGAAGACACCAAGTCCCGCTACGTTCTCTACCGCGGAGGCGAACTCCCGCCCCTCGAAGAAGACCTCCTCGCCGACGTGCGATGCGGATACCCCACATTCAAGGCCGACGCGTCGACCCTCCTCGTGCGCGAACTCGGCGTCGACCCCGCGCTGGCCGCAGTCATCGACGAATACGCCCCCTTCTTCAACTCCACCGCCCGCGTCGCCGACCTCAAGAAGCACCTCGCTGCTATCGGCGACGCCGACAAGCGATCCGACCGCAAGACATTCCTCGCCGCGATGAGTGCCGTCCTGCTCAAGACCCAGCAGCGTTCCTTCTCCGTGCTCTTCGCGAAGCTCGCCTCCATGACGCAGGACAACCCGCTCGACGCCCTCAAGTGGGGCCTCGACGCGTACTTCTGGGAAGGCGCCCGCGCCATCTGGGGGTACGACGGCGAATACACCTTCGACGCGCTCATGACCTGGCTCTTCGTCATGAATGCGAATGGCTGGGACCACCGGCACAACTCCGCCCAGCGCGACTTCAGCATGTGGACCCGCGACGTGGCCACGCGAGACGATGCCCGCCGATGGGCCAGGCGCGTCGACGAAGCAACCGGTGCCAGCGCCGCCCTGAAGGGTGCAGCTACCGACGCCCTCCTCATCGACACGACCACGCTCGGCGTGGACCGAGAACTCATCTCCCGCCTCGTCCGCGGAATCATCGACGGATCCATCGGCGTCGCTCAGGTCGAAGAACAGCGCGGAAGGCGCCGCGAAGGCCTCTGGTTCGACGACACGGAGGCGCTGTGGGACGCTGCGCGTGCGGGGGCGCGTCTGCTCACCCACCTGCGTGCGCTCCCGGGCATCGCCTTCTCGGACGCAGCCGAGGGCTTCGCTCGCTACACGAACCCGGACGGCGGCCTGTGGGCCATTGACCAGGAGTACCGCCACTACGTGCGTGCCTCCCGAGCCGTTCACGTCGACGACGTCCTCACCGGCCTCGACCGGCACGTCGAAAACGCGTACCGCGACGACTACCTGCGTCCCCTCTCGCGCACGTGGGATGACGCGCTGCGCGGCATGCGCACATGGGATATCGCCGTTCCTCCGTCCAGCGGGCGCATCGACTCGTTCCACCGCCTCCTCGTCGCCGGCTCTCACAGGCGCACCGTCGTCATCATCTCCGACGCTCTCCGATACGAGGCCGGCGTCGAGCTCGCCGACCACCTGCGCTCCCTTGGACGCGGCGCGATCGCCGTGAATCCCTGGTACACGATGCTGCCGTCGATCACCGCCCTCGGAATGGCCGCGCTGCTCCCGCATCGAGAGCTGACCCTTAACGTACGCGGCAAAGACCAAGTGGTCGTCGAGGCTGACGGCCGACCGCCGTCCGGGATCGATGCACGCCGGACAATCCTCGAAGGTGCCGATGGGCGTGCGTTTACCTATCAGGAGCTCGCGAGCGACTCCGTCAAGTCGATGCGCTCGAAGTTCAAGGGTGCCTCCGCCGTGTACATCTACCACGACGTCATCGATGCGATCGGCGACCACGCGGCCTCGGAAAGTGATACCCCCGATGCCGTCAACCGTGCGATTGCCGAGCTCTCCGGCCTCGTCGGCAAGCTCATTTCCGCGGACATCACCCGCATCCTCGTGACCGCTGACCACGGCTTCCTCTTCCAGGACAGCGAACCCGCCAACGACGACACCGCGAAACAGGACGGCGTTCCGCGCGGGCGTTCCGTCTCCGTGAAGAAGCGTCGCTATGTCCTCGGCAAGGACCTGGGGTCGACGGATGACTTCGTCGCTTTCGACGCGACGAGCGTCGGCCTGACAGACGGGCCGAGCATCGCCCTACCCTACGGCACCCGCCGCATTCGCACCCAGGGCCGAGGAAACCGCTTCGTCCACGGAGGAGCCTCCCTCCAGGAAATCACAACCCCCGTCATTGAGTTGTCGGTGGGTAGTAGGGGTGCCGAGGATGTCCGCGACGTCGGTATCGCCCTGCATTACGACGACATGTCCCTGAAGGTCAACCGTTTCAGTCCACGTGTCATCCAGCGGGAACCCATCAGCCCGACGCGACGCCCTCTGACCGTCACGATTGGTCTCGAGAGCATGTTGGGTGAGCAACTGTCGAGCACTCGAGTCCTTACTCTGGATGCGGCTGAGCGCTCCGAGGTGTCGCTCAAGCAGAGCAGCGAACTCATCCTTTTCGACGGGGTGCTGCAGAGACACTCCGGCGAAGCCGTCAGGATCGTCGCCTACAAGACTGTTCACGGACAGGTCGTCGGCGAGGCCGTCGCCACCCACGAGCTGACCCTCAACGACAACGGGTTCGGAGGATTCGGAGGATTCGACCTATGAGCATCTCGCCCGAAGACGCGCTAGAGCGCGAGGATTCCCCGGCCTCGTCCCTGATCCCGGGCAGCGAGGGAGGAAAGCTTGCGGAGTACGAGGAAATCGCCGCGCGCGCATACGACGGCTTCGTCGTCCGCAAGGACCTGGTCGGCCAGGTTAAGGGCAACGCGATCGTCCCCTCCTACGTGCTCGAATTCTTGCTCGCTCAGTACTGCGCGACTACGAGCGAAGCGGCCATTGTCGAGGGCGTCGAGAGCGTCCGTCGCATCCTCGCCAAGCACTACGTCAACCGCGGAGATTCCGAACTCATCAAGTCCCGCATCCGCGAGGAGGGACAGTATCGGATTATCGACAAGGTCTCCGTCAACCTTGACGAAACGCACGACCGATACAACGCCTCCTTCGAAAATCTCGGGGTCGCCAACGCGCTGGTATCCGACGAGACCGTTCGTGAGAACGACCGCCTCCTGACCGGTGGTGTCTGGTGCCTGGCTGAGATGTCCTACGTGCCGATGGGAGATTCCGGAGCAAAAGCATCCAGCCCGTGGATCGTCTCCCGCCTTCAAGCCATCCAGCTGCCGCGCTTCGATTTCGGCCGCTACTGCACGGGGCGCGCCTCTTTCAGCACCGACCAGTGGATCGACCTGCTCGTCGCCTCGGTCGGTCTCGATCCCGATAAGCTCAGCCGACGCTCGAAACTCTTCCAGCTGACCCGCCTCATTCCCTACGTCGAACGCAACTACAACCTCGTCGAGCTGGGCCCCAAGGGCACCGGAAAATCGCATATCTACTCCGAATTCTCGCCCCACGGCATCCTCGTGTCGGGCGGCGAGGTGACGCTGGCAAAACTCTTCGTTAATAACGCGACCCGGCGCATCGGCCTGGTTGGCTACTGGGACGTCGTCGCCTTCGATGAATTCGCCGGGCACAAGCGCGTGGAACGCAGCCTGGTCGACACGCTCAAGAACTACCTCGCGAACAAGTCGTTCTCACGTGGCGACAGCACGATCACGGCCGAGGCCTCGATGGTCTTCGTCGGTAACACGACGCGGACCGTACCCGCGATGCTGGCCAGCGCCGACCTTTTCGAGGCCCTGCCCGAGGCGTATCACGACACGGCGTACATGGACCGCATCCACTACTACCTGCCCGGATGGGAAGTGGACATTGTGCGGCCCGAGCTCTTCTCGCGCGGGTACGGGCTCATTGTCGATTACCTGGCGGAGGCGCTGCGGCACCTGCGTACCCTGGATTACTCCGGTGACCTGGATACCCTCGCGACGCTCGATCCGGCGATGTCCAAGCGCGATCAGGACGCTGTGCGAAAGACGTTCTCGGGCCTGGCGAAACTCATCTTCCCGGCACGCGATGGCGAGCCTGAGGAACTCGAGGAGCTGCTTCGCTTCGCGATCGAGGGGCGTAAGCGCGTCAAGGATCAGATCATCCGACTCGACGACACGATGGCTGCGTCCGGGTCCCACTTCACGTACATGCTGGGACGCGTGGACCAGGACCGCTATGATGCCTCGAGCGCCCGATCCGTTCCCACGCAGGAGGAACTGGACTACCCGCAGTACTTCACGTCGCACGGTGATGCTGATGAGCGGGGGAGTGGTCAATGGGATGCCGGAGAGCTTTCCGACGGTCTTCCGAAGTCGGACGTTGTAGTCGATGCACGCGGAGACAATAAGCCGGCCTCGCCCGTCTTTGACCGTCGAGCCCTGTTGAAAGCACGCGCCATCCCCAAGCGCTACAAGATCGAGCCGAGCATGGGTAATTCCATGCCGGACATCCTGCTCCCGTACCTGTTCGATGCGGCTGAGATACGGATCCGTGACCCGTACTTGCGCCAGACGCACCAGGTTCGAAACGTGCACGAGATACTGCTGCAGCTGATCCAGAATGCTGATGTCGCGAAGCTGCCGCACATTGTCATCGAGACGTGCGCCAGCGACGAGGACATCTATCGCTCGCGGCAGGAAGAGACGTTCAAGCAACTACAGCAATCGTGGGAGCCCTTCGGCATCGTGATCGACTGGAGCATCGTTGATTACTTCCATGACCGCTGCATTACGACCGACACCGGCTGGGTCATCGACCTCGGTCGCGGGCTGGACGTCTATGACGCGTACACGCCGCTATCGCAATTCGACCCTCGTTATGCAATCCCGCACCTGCGGCGGACGAAGGAGATCACGATCAACGTCAGCAGGGAGTAAACTGTCCGTTCGTCAATCGTATAGTTGTGATGTAATGCCGACCGCTGAGCGCATCGTGAGTGCAGTATAGTTGGGCACTTATAGTGGCGAGTGTCACTAGCACTTGTTGTGACGGGCGCATTGCTTAAGGGTATCGTTGAATATAACATGACCGGTTCCGCTACCCGCTATGCAGTGGGAGTCCAGGGCCGGTCCTTGCTATTCGGGAGAAGCGATTTGTGCCGTGACTCGTGTGAAAGTGTTCAAAACCTACGCTGAGCAGGTCGAGCTGCTTCGAAGTCGTGGGATGCGTATTGATAATGTTGGGCGCGCGGAGAAGGAGCTTGCTCAACTGAACTACTATCGACTATCGGGGTATTGGTATCCTATGCGCCGTTTTTCTTCAGGTACCCGTAAGGCGTGCGACGAGTTTGTTGACGGAGCTTCGTTTGATTTGGTCATCGACCTCTATGAGTTTGACGAACAGATGCGGCATGTCGTATTCGGCGAACTTGATCGTATTGAAATGGCCATCCGCACCATGCTTGGGTATCGCTTGGGAAGCATTGATCCTTTCATTTATCGAGATGTGAAACGTTTGAGTGCGTCTGCTCGTCAACAGAATAAGGGGAGTTCCCGTAGTAAACATGCTGTTTGGATGGAGAAATTTGAAAGAGCTGCGAAGTCTTCAAGGGAAGACTTTGTCGAGCATCATCGGAAACATTATCAAGGCGATATGCCTATCTGGGCAGCTGTTGAAATCATGGATTGGGGGATGTTGTCTTACTTATATGATTTTTCTCCGACGTATGTACGTGACGATATTGCGCATGAGTGTCGACTTACGGCTCCGCAGCTCGCATCATGGTTGAAGTGTCTGAATATTGTGCGAAATTATGTCGCCCATCATGCGCGTATATTTAATCGTGTTTTCGATATTAAGCCGAAGCTTAGTAATGATGAGCGGTTGCAGGCGGTGGCTGGCGTGAGCAATCGTTCTTTTGGGCAGTTGTCACTCATCCAATACTTGCATCGCCAACTTGGTCTATCTCCCGCCAATCGCCTGCCTCAGTTGCTTGATATGTTCCCGCATAACGATGTTGTTCCCTTGTCGCGAACTGGTGCTCCTGATGGATGGCAAAAGCTTGCGGTGTGGGAGCGCTAGTCTAGAGTGCTCCATATCGCACAGACGTGCACATGCGAGACATGCTGCGGAACGGATGCTCTTGGCTCAGGGTGTGCGTATGCGGGTTGGTAAGGGTTCGAGGTGGAAGATAGGGGTTCGTATGCGCCACGCTCCGAACTGGTCCGACAAATCAGCCCACAACCAGCCTAAACGCGCCCTGAAACCCCACCACGGCCTCGTCCGAAGCAGAGCCAAAAAGTGAACGCCACCACGAAAAATGGCTTAGGATGGTGGACGCGCCGACGAACCCCAATGACGGGAACGACCGGCACACCACAGTACCCAACGCAGCAGCAACACACCAACCAGCAGACCGCAAGGCCAGCACAGCGCGGACGCACCGTCGCAACCGTGCGCAGCCGGAGCACAGCGGGGGAGCGGCACCGCAACGCGGTCAGCCGCGACAGCCCGTCGTGACCCAGCAAGCCGCGACCCGGCACGCAGCGGCACCGCGATGTCGGAACCCGGCAGCATCGCGATGCCGAGCCACCGAGCCGCCGCACCACGGCGCCGCGCCGCCGTACCACGGCACCCCGCACCACCACGGCGGCACCCCCCACGGTCGCCGCGCGCACAACCACAACCTCAACACCGACGTTGACCACACCCAGAGGAGTCACGATGAAGTCCAGGCTCGCAGCAACAGCACTAGTCACCATATCGGCAAGTGCCCTCGCACTCGGCGCTTGCACGACGGACGGGGGCACTACGGCCCCGGGCGGCAAGGCCGCCGGAGACGGCAACTACACGATTGCCGTCGTCCCCAAGGACGCCACCAACCCGTGGTTCGTCCGTATGGAAACGGGCGTCAACAAGTACGCCTCGGACACGGGTATGAACGTCTTCCAGAAGGGCCCCGCTGAAACCGACGCCACCATGCAGGCCCAGGTCATCCAAGACCTCATCGCCCAAGGCGTCGACGCGATCTGCGTGGTCCCCGTCGACCCCGGTGCTATTGAACCCGTCCTCAAGCAGGCCATGGACGCCGGCATCGTCGTCGTCACCCACGAGGGTGCCTCGCAGGAAAACACGATGTACGACATCGAAGCCTTCAACAACACGGCATACGGCGCGTTCATTATGGATAACCTTGCCGAGGCCATGGGGGAGGAAGGCGTCTATACGACGATGGTCGGTCACGTCACGAACGCTTCCCACAACGAGTGGGCGGACGGTGCCGTGGCCCACCAGAAAGAAAAGTACCCGAAGATGACGCTGCTCGAGGCCGAGCCCCGCGTCGAATCCCAGGACAACGGCGAGACCGCCTACCAGACCGCCAAGGAAGTCCTCAAGAAGTACCCCGAAGTCAAGGGCATCCTCGGCACCTCCTCCTTCGACGCGCCCGGCACGGCCCGCGCTATCGACGAGCTGGGCCTGAAGGGCAAGGTCTTCACCGCCGGTACGGGCATGCCCGCCGCGAACGCCCAGATCCTCAAGGACGGCTCCGTCTCCACCCTGACCCTGTGGGACCCCGCGAACGCCGGCTACGCCATGGCCTCCCTGGCCACGAAGATCCTCAACGGTGAGACCATCGAAGACGGCGTGAACCTAGGCGTCGAAGGCTACGAGAGCATGCACTTCTCGTCCGGCTCCACCAAGGTCCTCGAGGGCACCGGCTGGCTCAAGATCACGAAGGACAACGTCGACTCCCTCGGCTTCTGATCCGCAAACAGGCGACGACCACCAAGGCTCCACGGCCTCGTCCCTCGCTCCATTGACGAGGCCGTGGCTGGGCCACTCCCGCGCGTGCACGGACGCTCGCGCATCCTTGTTCCTCCTGCGCGCGACGCCCGCGCGCGTGGGGGTGGCCTTTGGGCGGTGGCGTGCGTTGGAAAGGACACCACATGGACACCCCAGTGCTGGCGGTACGACACGTCAGCAAATCCTTCGCGGGTGTGCGAGCCCTGGTCGACATTGACCTGGAGATCGCGCCCGGAGAAATCCACTGCCTGGCCGGGGAAAACGGGTCGGGTAAGTCCACGCTCATCAAGGTCATTTCGGGCGTGCACACCCCCGAACACGGGACGGTCTCGATTGACGGTCGCGACTTCACGCGCCTGACGCCGGCGGCCGCCATCGACGCGGGCGTGCGCGTCATCTACCAGGATTTCTCGATTTTCCCGAACCTCTCCGTCATGGAGAACATCGCGCTGGGCAGCGAAGTGGCCGCCGGGCGTCGCCTGGTGAACCGTTCCCGCATGCGTAAGGTCGCGCGCGAGGCTGTGGCGAAGATCGGCTTCGACGTGGACCTCGACGAGCTGGTCGGCAACCTGTCCGTGGCCGACAAGCAGCTCGTCGCCATCAGCCGCGCCCTCATGGGCGACGCGAAGCTCATCATCATGGATGAGCCGACGACCGCCCTCACGAAGAAGGAAGTCGCCGCCCTCTTCGACATCGTCCGCGACCTGCAATCGCGTGGCATCGCGATCCTCTTTGTGTCCCACAAGCTCGAAGAAGTCTTCGAGATCGCGCAGCGCTTCACCATCCTGCGCAGCGGCCACAAGGTCATCACTTGCCCGAAGGAGGAACTCGACCGCGCGAGTTTCGCTCGCTACATGACGGGGCGCGACTTCGCGGAGGAGCGCTACCGGCCGGGCACCATTGACGAGGCCCCGGTCCTCCAGGTGGAGGGGGCGACGGTGAACGGTGCCTTCGCCGATGCGTCCCTGAGCGTGAGGCCCGGCGAAATCCTGGGCATCACGGGACTGCTGGGATCGGGCCGCACCGAGCTGGCTCTCTCCCTCTTCGGGATGCTGCCCCTTGACTCGGGGCGCATCCGCGTCAAGGGACAGGACGTCACGCTGCGCGGCGTGCGCGACGCAATCGAGGCTGGCATCGCCTACGTGCCCGAAGATCGCCTCACCGAAGGCCTATTCCTATCCCGCTCAATCGGCGAAAACATCACCATCTCCGAGATGGAGAACTTCACCAAAGTGCTCGGCTTCATCGATAAGAAAGCCATTCGCGCCGAAGAACAGAAATGGGTGACGCGCCTCGAAGTCGTCACCCCCGACCCTGCCAACGCCGTCAACACCCTGTCGGGCGGCAACCAACAAAAAGTCGTCCTAGCCAAATGGCTGGCCACCAAACCCTCCGTCCTCATCCTCAACGGCCCCACCGTCGGCGTCGACATCGGCTCCAAGTTCACGATCCACTCGATCCTGCGCGAACTCGCCTCCCAAGGCATGGCCGTCATCATCATCTCCGACGACATCGCCGAAGTACTCACCAACTGCTCGACGATCGCCATTATGCGCGCCGGACACCTCAGCGAACCCATGAGTCCCGACACCCTCACCGAGGTCGAGCTGACCCGTCTCCTGTCCGAGGACCGCGCCCCGGCCTCGTCCACTGAAGGGGGAGAGAACTAATGCCCCGACTCATCACGAAAGTCCTCCACGCCAACGAATTCTGGGTCTTCCTGGTCATCGCAGCGCTGAGCCTGGTCATCCAGGCGCGCTCCGGACAGTTCTTCACGGCGAACAACCTGGTCGACCTGGCCGGCGCGATGGTCGTCCCCGGCCTCTTCGCCGTCGCCGCGCACCTCGTCCTCGTCTCCGGCGGCATCGACGTGTCCTTCCCGGCGCTGGCCTCCCTGGCGGTCTACGTGACCACGAGGGTCCTGGTCGATAACGGGTGGAACGGCCCGGTCATCGTGCCCTTCCTGATCGCCGCCGGCCTCGGTGCGCTCCTGGGCGCCTTCAACGGCCTCTTCACCTCCAGGCTCACCGTGCCGACGCTGATCATCACCCTGGGCACCGCCAACGTCTTCAACGGCGTCATGCAAGGCGCACTCAAATCCGTGCAGATCAACACGATCCCCGCCTCCATGCGCTCCTTCGGGTTATCCTCCCTATTCGTCGCCCGCAACGAAAGCTCCGGCCTGCAATCATCCATGCCCGTGTCCTTCCTGATCCTCGTCGCGGTCGTCGCCGTCGCCTTCGTCGTCACCCGCTACACCATGTTCGGGCGATCCCTCTACGCCATCGGCGGCGACGAAAGCGCAGCCGCGCGCGTCGGATTCAAAGTACGCGCCACCAAGTTCTGGCTCTACGTCATCGTCGGCATCATCGCCGCCCTGGCCGGCATGGTCCGCACCTGCGCCATGGGACAGATGCACCCCACCAACCTGCTCGGCATGGAAATGATGGTCATCGCCGCCGTCGTCCTGGGCGGCACCGCCATCACCGGCGGCAAAGGCTCCCTCACCGGCGTCATGCTCGGCACACTCCTCATCGTCATCGTCCAAAACTCCATGATCCTCATGGGCATCAAGACGTTCTGGCAGGGCTTCGCCCTGGGCCTGCTCATCATCGTGGGAACCGGCGTCTCCGCGCTCCAGGTCATGCGCGGCCGCCGCAACGCAGCATAGGAGGACCACATGTCAACGCTACTCGCCTCCCCGCGCCTCGCTTTCCTCAAAAAAGACAGCTACATGGCGCGCCTCGTCATCGTCTTCCTGCTCCTGCTCATCTTCTTCGCCGCCGTGCGCCCCGGCCCATTCTTCGCCGTACGCACCTGGCAGTCCATGGCCCTCCAATTCCCCGAATTCGGCCTCATGAGCCTGGGCGTCATGTTCACCATGTTCACCGCCGGTATCGACCTGTCCGTCGTCGCCATCGCCAACGTCACCGGCATCTGCGCCGCCCTCACCCTGCGCGCCACCCTCACAGGGCCAGCCACGGCCTCGTCCATGGGAATGGCCGTCCTCATCGCGCTCGGCGTCGCCCTGGTCGTCGGCATCGTATGCGGCCTCATCAACGGCATCCTCGTCGCGATCCTCAAGATCCCACCCATCCTCGCCACCCTCGGCACCCTCGAACTCTTCGGCGGCGTCGCCCTGGTCCTCACCGAAGGCAAACCCGTCTCCGGCCTGCCCCCAGCGTTCAGCACCGTATTCACCGCGAAGGTGGTAGGCCTCGTGCCCATCCCCCTCGTCGTGTTCCTCGTGTGCGCGGCCGTCGCCGGTTTCATCGTCGCGTGCACCAGCTTCGGACGCACCATCCTCATGCTCGGCACGAACGACACCGCGGCGCGCTTCTCCGGCCTGAAAGTCAACAGCCTACTGATCCGCACCTACGTGCTCTCCGGCGTCATGGCGGCCATGGCGGGCGTCGTCATGCTCGCGAATTACAACTCCGCGAAGGCCGACTACGGCACCTCCTACACGCTGCTCACCGTCCTCATCGTCGTCCTCGGCGGCGTCAACCCCAACGGCGGCTCCGGGCGACTGAGCGGCGTTCTCCTGTCCATCCTCATGCTCCAGGTCCTCTCCTCGGGCCTGAACATGTTCCCCAACATCTCCAACTTCTACCGGCCCCTCATCTGGGGTGGCGTGCTCCTGCTCGTCATCTGCATGAACGAGGGCCTCTTCTCCTTCCCCTCCCTGCGCAAACTCCTGAAAGGACGCTCCCATGCTGACAGTTAAAGACAAGCACGTCGTCGTCGGCGCCGACTTTGCCGGGCACCCCCTCAAAGAAGCCGTCAAAGCCCACCTCGAGGAGTGCGGCTGGACCGTCACCGACCTGACGCCCGACGCCGAGAGCGCCCCCATGTACCACCGCGTCGGCTTCGCGCTCGGCGCGCAGATCGCCGAAGGAAAGTTCGAACGCGCCCTCGCGTTCTGCGGCACCGGCATGGGCATCCACATCGCCGCCTCCAAGTGCCCCCACGTGCACGCCGCCGTCTGCGAGTCCGTGCCCGCCGCGCGCCGCTGCGCCGCCGCCAACAACGCGAACCTGCTCGCCGTGGGCGCCTTCTACGTCGCGCCACGCACCGCGATGGCCATGGCCGACGCGTTCCTCGAGTCCTCCCTCGGGTCCGGGTACGAGGCCTGGGACGGCTTCTACGAGTACCACCGCATCGGGTACGACGAGTGCGAGAACTTCGACTACGAGGCCTACAAGGCCAACGGCTTCGAGGTCGTCGACCCGGGCAGCGCCGTCCTTGCGGAGCAGCCGAAGGGGCTGGCGTACTGAGGTTGTGATGCTGCTGTAGATGGGTGGGGGCTCCCGTTTGGGAGCCCCCACCTTTACGTTGGCGTGCGATATCGGAATGCTGAGGCCTCGTCCTACCAGCCTCCCAAGCCCAGGTAGTACAGCGGGTGGGTGAGAATTGCGATGATTTGCTCGCGGTATTCGAGGGGTAGCATCGGGAAGATGACGATCACGGCCAGGACCGCGACGATCAGCGTCACGAGGATGCGTTTCTTGGTGCTCATGCGCGACTCCTGTGCGAGTTTGTGAGCGCTGCGCGGGCCTCGGCGAGGATGTCGTTGACGAGGTCGACGCCTTCCGGTGTGGCCAGGAGTGGACGGTCCTCGGGGTGATCGTTGAAGTGTCGCATGAGGGCGTCGAGGCCGGTGAAGGGGATGCCGAGGTGCCGGGAGCAGATGATCGAAAAGTCAGGGGCTATCTTCTCGCCGAGCAGATAGAGGTCGGATCCGATGATGCAATCGATGTAGACGCCGTCCCCCCACGCGAAGGAAACCTCGGTTTGCCAGCCAGGACTATCACAGGATAAGGGGGGTGGGAAATGCAGGTAAATGCCCTTGGGTGTCAGGGTAATCGTCTGTCTGTCGCGCAGCGCGATGGAGAGGTCCGCCAGCGGTTGATGAGTGCCTTCGACGTATGCCCACAACCCGACGAAGAATGCGCAGATAGCTGCGTGCAGAGGATACCCGGTGATCAAGCCGACGATGAATGTTCCAGCGGCGAGGAGCCACTGCGCAAATCCGGTGATAATGCGTGCAATGTTTTCGTGGTTTCCCCTGATGACGATGCTGTCCTTAACGTGGCGGGGACGGCGGTGAATGAAGGGGCGCACGCTCGCTTCAGCCAGCTGAGGCAATGATGCGGCAAGGAACAGGGGATACCAAGCGAAGAGCAGTTCGAGACGTGGGAGAGGGTATCGGAAATGGACCAGGTACGCGCCGATGCCGAGAATGGCGTTAACGCTGATGGCGAGGGCTAGCCATATCCATTCACGACGTGCTCGTTGGTCCGCGGAAAAGGATGAGTATTGATCTTCGTGAGGGGTATTCGACGTTGAATCGGCGGTCATCATTGCTTTCTTGGTCGTGCCTCAAGATCGATATTTCGATCAATCTCCAACTTCTCAAAGTGGATCCGTTGTTTGAGTTCTGGAAGCCGTGCTATTTCGATAAGAGCCCAGCCTTGGTCGTCACCCATTCCGTCAAGCAGTCGGTCAAGAGATGTGTATGCCAAAAGTACCGTCGTTTGATCGAACATATGGGCGAGTGAAAAACCGAGCCTCCATCGGCTCGCTCATCGACCGGCACATACAGGACCGGAGGCACGATCTCCGGATGGGCATTGATAGACATGTGTTCCATGACATGACGCTAGCAGGCGTGTGATCGGGGACGCAAGTATGGGTGAAGAGGTGAGCAGGCATGAGTGTGTGAGGGGACCGCGCATCGTCCTGTGGGGCGGCGCGCACATGACGCAGCCCCGGCCTCGTCCCTGAGAAAAGAAGCGAGGTCGGCGCACAGTCAGCCACAACCGCGACAGTCAGCGGCCCGAGGCGAGCGCCGCCCGGGCGACCTCCTCGAAGGTGAGCGGGTCGCGGCCCGTCACGTCGCGCACGGTCGTGGACACGACGTCCATCTCGCCGCGCGCAATCGACGTGTAGGTCGACACCCACGAGTCGTACTCCCACTGGGCGGCCGGCCACTTCTTGCGGGACTCGTACGCCTCCTCGACGGTTTCGCGCACGTACGTGACGGGCCGGCCCCACACGCGGGTGAGAATCTGCGTGATCTCGTCGAGGGTGAGGGCCTCCGGGCCCGTCACGTCAAGGGTCTGATTCTCGAAGCTCCTCGGGTCGGCGAGGACCTCGGCGGCCACGCGCCCCGCGTCCTCGCGCGCGACCACGCCGACGCGCCCGTCGCCCGCGGGTCCGAGGATGCGGCCCTCCTCGTCAGGCAACGCCACGAAAAAGTCCGCGTAGAAATTATCGCGCAAGAACGTGTACGTCATGCCGGACGCCTTGATGTGCTCTTCCGTGTGGAAGTGCGTGCGCGCCAGCGTGAACGTTGCATCGGGAGCCGCGTTCATAAACGACAAGTACACGATGTGGCGCACCCCGGAAGCCGCCGCCGCGTCGACGAACGCGAGGTGCTTGTCCAGGCGGTCCTCGCTCTCGGGTGCGGACACCATGAAGAGGACGTCAACGCCCGTAAGGGCCTCGCGCGAGGCCGGGGTGTCCTCATACGAGCACTGGACGGTGTGCGCGCCGGGCAGCTTGGGCGCGCGCGACGGCGTGTTCGCGAGCAGGCGTAGGGGGAGGCCGCGCTCGGACAGGAGTCGGGCGACCACGCCGCCGACGTTTCCGGATGCGCCGGTGATCGCGAGGGGCGGGAGGAACGAGGCCTGGGCTGGCTCGTTCGTGCGGGCTGTGGGAGCGGGGGCGTCGGTCATGTGTGTAGTGTGCCACCGACGTTGTGGCGTGTGTGTACGCCACGCGAGGTTTGGGCTGTGGGCGTACCGGAGGTTGCCGCCGACGCGGGGCCTGCAGGGCCTGGCCGGGCTTCGAGATCGACCACTCCGAGCCGAAGGCTCGCGTGTGGCGATCTCGCGGGCGGGCAGGCTCCGCGTCGGCGGGAAAACGGGTCTCGTCGGTCGATAAAGCCAGGCCCCGCGTCCGTAGGGACGCGGGGTCAGTCGTCGAAACGCCGGCCTTTGCGAGTTCGTAGGCCCCGCGTCCGTAGGGACGCGGGGCCTCGCACGCAGCAGGGATGCAGCTACACCCCGTAGCGCCTCGAGAAGTCGTGCTCGAACTGTTCGAGGGAGACGCCCCGCGTCTCGGGCACGATAAACAGGTAGAAGCACAGAGCAACGACATTGATGACGCCGAAGGTCAGGTAGGTCCACGTGGCACCCAGATGGCCGATCATGATGGGGAACAGCCACGTGACGACCGCGTTCATCATCCAGCCGCAGCCCACGGCAAAGCCCTGGGCGACGCCGCGGATGCGGGCGGGGAAGATCTCGGAAACCAGCACCCAGTTGACGGTGCCGGACTGCTTGGCGAAGACGAACAGGGACACGAGGATGAGGACCAGCCACGGCAGATAAGAAGGAATCTCGGGCGAAATGCTCCCGTCGGCCAGCGTGTAGGGGCCGATGCCGAGCCCGAAAATGAGGGCGAGGGCGAACAGGAACAGGGTGACGCCCGTTTCCTGGTAGATGCCGACGTGGCGGCGAGCAAACTTCGACACGAGGTACAGGCCAAATCCCGCGCCGATGCACGCGACGGCTCCCGTAATGACGTTGAGGGTGATGGAGTCGGCGGAGCTGAAGCCGGCGGCTGCCAGGATCTTTGGTAGGTAATACATGGCGGTGTTGATGCCGGTCAGCTGGTCGAAACACGCCAGGCCGATACCGATAAACAGGAGCCGCCTGGTCCACGCGACCGACGCGGTGCGCCGCAGTGTCCAGTGCCCCTGGCTGGCCTCGGCGGCGTGCAAGGCCACAATCTCGCTGATCTCGGCGGCGACGTCGTCGCGCTGGGGGTCGCGGATCCGCTTGAGGGCACCCACGGCCTCGTAATAACGAGCCTTTGACGCGTACCAGCGTCCCGACTCGGGCATGAGGCGCATGCCGACCCACAGGAGCACCGCGGGGATCGTGGCGAGCACGAGCATCCACCGCCACGCTGAGCCGTCACCCTCGGAGACGACGGCGGTCGCGACGCGGGAGACCTCGTCCCACGAGTACCACTGGCCGGGCGTGAGCGTGCCCGACGGGTCGGCGCTCACGAGGACGCGCGGGCCGCCGTGCGCGTGGGAGAGCGCCGCGTTCATCGAGTAGGCGAGGAGCTGGCCGAACACGATCATGAACTGGTCGAGCGCCACCAGGGCACCGCGCATGCGCGTGGGTGCCGACTCGGACAGGTAGATCGGCACGGTCGCCGACGCACCACCGACCGCCAGGCCGAGCACGAAACGGAACAGGTACAGCACCCAGACGTTCGGCGCGAACGTGCACCCGAGCGTGCCGACGATGAACACGAGGGCGAGGAGGAGGATGTTGTGCCGTCGCCCGTTGCGGTCCGACAGCCGCCCGGCGGCAATCGCGCCGATCGCTGCGCCGATGGCGAGGACGCCGCCGACGAGGCCCTCCTCGATTTCGTTGATCCCGAGTCCGCCGGCCGTGTGCGGCATATACATGTACGGCAGTGCGCCCGCGATGACGCCCGTGTCGTAGCCGAAGAGGAGGGATCCGAAGGTCGCGATGGCGGCCAGGAGTTTCACAGAACGCGCCGGCCCCGAGGCCGGGGTTTCCTCCGTGAGTGTGCGCAGTTCTTGGTCAGTGGGGGCACCGATGGCCCCAGGTCGGGTGCTCATAGGTTACATTGTGCGCCAGCGCACGCCGCGGTGCGCGGGTGAGTTTAATATTCAGGATTTTCCCAGGAAAGTCATAAGGCACAAATGAGGTGTTCATAGGTTTTTCATAGGGTTGCGTGGGGAAATAGGGGCATCGACAAAAGGAGACACCAATGACCGCCCTGATCCTGATTGCCATTGACCTGGTCGCCATGGCCGCCCTCGTGTTCGGCCTCTACTTCCCACGGCACCGCCGCGCCGACCTGGTCGCAGCCTTCCTCGGTGTGAATGTCGGCGTCCTCGCCGTCACGATCATCCTCGCGAACTCGACCGTGAGCGCGGGCCTCGGCCTCGGCCTCTTCGGTGTTCTCTCAATCATCCGACTGCGGTCCGACCAGATCTCGCAGACGGAAATCGCCTACTACTTCGCGTCGCTGGCTCTCGGCCTGCTGACGGGCATGTCCTCGGCGGTGACCCCGCTGCTGGGTGGCCTCATTGCCCTGATCCTCGTGGCCCTCGCTTTCGGTGACTCGAAGCTGATTTTCGGCCGCTACACCTCGCAGACTGTGCAGCTGGACCGCGCGATCGCCGACCCTGCCGAGCTGAAGGCAGCCCTCGAGCAGCGCCTCGGTGCGTCCGTCGCCTCGGTCAACGTCGTCAAGCTCGACCTCGTGAACGACCTGACTCTCGTGGACGTTCGCTCGAAGGTCGCCTGACACACCGGCCCGCCACCCGAGCCCGCCCTCGCAGCACCCTTGGCCACGGCCTCGACACTCCGCAGACCACCTCTACTAAGGACACGACTGATGAACGCCACCCTGAACTCGCTCCTCGCCGACCTTGATGTGATCGGACTCGATGAAATGAATGAGCGCGCGGCGATGCTGACCCGCGTGGACCGCAAGTACGCGCTGGACGCGGCCACGGCCTCGGCGATTCTGAGCCGGCTCCCCGAGGACGCGTTGGTCCTCCAAATCGCCGGCCAGGTGTCCCAGGGCTACGCGTCCACCTACTACGACACCCCCGACATGGATTCGTACCTGCTGACCGCGCTCAAGCGCCGCCGCCGCTTCAAGGTCCGCGCCCGCACCTACCTGTCCACCGGCACCTCCTTCCTCGAGGTGAAGACCCGGGGACCGCGCGGACTGACCGTCAAGAAGCGCATGTCGATTCAGCCGCACGAGGCCGGGGCTCCTCTCGCGGGTGAGCACCGTTCGTGGGTCACGAGCAAGGTTGAGAAGACGGGGTATGGCCACCTGGTTCCTGAGCTCGAGCCTGTGCTCGCCGGAACCTATGAGCGCAACACCCTGCTCCTGCCCGGCGGCGCGGGCCGCGCGACGGTGGATACAAAGCTGACGTGGCGCTCGCTGCGCACGGACGGCACCGAGGTTGCACGCCCCGACCTGGTCATCATCGAAACGAAATCGGGAGCGACCCCGTCCATCGTCGACCACCTCCTGTGGGAGGGTGGCGTGCGACCCGTCAAGATCTCCAAGTACGGGACCGCGATGGCCGCCATGCATGACCTGCCCGCGAACAAGTGGCACCGCACGCTGCGCCGCTACTTTCCCGAATACGTCGAGGCCCCTGAGCTCACCCGCGAGGAGTCCCTCGCGATGGCCGCCTGAACGACCTCATACCGGCGCGCGAGTCATCGATAGCACACGACACGCAAGCGCTGAGCATAAGAAATACAAGCGTTAATCGCATGAAAGAGACATAGCAATGAAAGCCCTTCAGAAAATTTGGACCCCCGCCCGGACGATCGGCGCGATCGCCCTCGTCGGAACGCTGGCGCTGGGTGCCTGCAGCTCCTCGGGCGCGGCCTCCTCTGGTTCCACCGCGACGAGCGCGACCGCGGCCGTCGCGGCCGCCGGAACCAACGGTGACACGACCGCGCCGCCCACTGCGGCCGACGCCCTGGCCTCGAACGCGAAGGCCTCCCACGTGAAGGACAGTGACTGGAAGGCCTCGGACGCTGTCGACGTGACGCTCAGCGGCACGACCGCGACCTCCTCGTCCGACGCCGCGAGCGTGAGCGACGGCGTGCTGACCATCTCCAAGGCGGGCGTCTACAAGCTCAGCGGCTCCTTCACCGGTAAGGTCGTCGTGGCAGCCGGATCCGGGGACCGGGTCGTCCTAATCCTCGACAACGCCACCATCACCTCGTCCACGGGCGCCGCTATTGAGGCGACCAGCGGTGACGACCTCGTCCTGTCCCTCGAGGGCACCTCGACGATCACCGACGGGACCTACACGGGGACCGAGGACGCGAACGCTGCGATCTACGCTGACATGGACCTGACGATCACCGGCTCGGGCACTCTCAACGTGACCTCCGGCACCTCGGACGCGATCACCTCCAAGGACGACCTGTACGTCCTGAGCGGCACGATCAATGCGACCGCCTCGGACGACGGCCTGCGCGGCAAGGACTCCCTGACTGTTGCCGGCGGAACCATCACCGTGAACGCCGGCGGCGATGCCCTCAAGTCCGACCAGGACAACGACGACACCAAGGGATACGTGTCGATTATCGACGGAACCGTCACCCTGACTTCGGGCGGCGACGGAATCGACGCGTACACGGACGCGATCGTCACCGGCGGCACCCTGTCGATCACTTCGGGCGGCGGCGCCTCGACCGGCAAGCCCTCCACGGGCTCGGCCAAGGGCATCAAGGCTCAGACCTACATCATTGTCGACGGCGGCACGACCACCATCGACGCCGGGGATGACGCTATCCACTCCAATGGTGCCCTGCGCCTCAGCTCCGGCACGATCAGTGCCGCCTCCGGCGACGATGGCGTGCACACCGAGGTCGCGGCCGTCCTGGACGGCGCGAGCGTGACCGTCACTCAGTCGAACGAGGCCCTCGAGGGTGGCCTCATCACGATCTCCGACGGCACGGTCGACCTGACCTCAAGCGACGATGGCATCAACGCCTCGGGCTCAATCACGGTCGAGGCCGGCCTGGCCGCCACCGCGGAGTCCAGCTCCGATACGACCACCACCGATACCTCCACCCAGCAGATGGGCCCCGGAGGCATGGCTGACGGCGGCGGTTCCATGGAGGACACCGGCGAGCAGATCACCATCACCGGTGGAACCGTGACCGTCAACGCAAATGGCGACGGCCTCGACTCCAACGGTTCGCTGACCATCAGCGGTGGTACGACGACCGTCTACGGCCCGGCCTCCGGCGCGAACGGTGCCCTGGACAGCAACGGTGCCATGAGCATCACGGGCGGCACGGTCATCGCCTTCGCCACCAATGAGATGGTGGAGACGCCGACCACGACCGACGGCCAGGGCTGGGTTTCCGCATCCGCGACCGGGTCTGCCGGATCCACGGTGACGATCACCGACTCGTCCGGCAAGACGCTGGGCACCTACACCTCGCTCAAGGCCTTCGGCAACGTCATCTACTCGACCTCCGGCATGACCAACGGCTCCACCTACACGGTGAACGTCGACGGCACCGCCACTGAGGCGACCGCCGGTGAGGGCGGCGGCATGGGCGCCGGCATGGGACCCGGAGGCCCGGGTGGTCAGCCCCCGGCGGGTGGCCCGGGTGAAGGCAGCCAGCCCCCGGCCGGTGACCCGGGTCAGGGCGGACAGCCCCCGGCCGCGCCCCAGAACTGACGGCCATCTCTGATCGGCAGCCAGCCCCGACGGGCGGTTGGAGCTGGAAGCCAGTCGGCCCGGGTGTAGGGCCGATCCCGACAGTCGGAGCGGCCACAGAGCCAGTGCGAACTGACGTCTCCAAGAATCTGTGCCCCACGTACTCACGAGTACGCGGGGCACAGTCGCAGGTGCCGAGGAGACGGGCGAGGCCGGCACCGGGATCTCACGCCAGCACCCTCGCTCACCACCCCTGGGAAGAGCGCAACTAAACTGGAACCAACGGACGAGGCCCCGGCCTCGTCAATCAGAACGAAAGGACCCCCCATGCTCCCCTCCGAGAAGCTCGCCGAGCTTGGCCTCGAGCTGCCCGCCGTCGCTACGCCCGTCGCCGCGTACGTGCCGGCCGTCATCGACCGCGGCGTCGTGCGCACCTCCGGTCAGATCCCCGTCGTGAACGGTGAGCCCGTGTGTATCGGCGCGGTCGGCGAGGACGGTGCAGACCCCGAGGATGCCAAGGACGCGGCGCGCGTGTGCGCCCTCAACGCCCTGGCAGCGGCCGCCTCCATCGCGGGCGGCATCGACAACCTCGCGGGCGTTGTCAAGGTTGTGGGCTTCGTGTCCTCGCGCCCCGACTTCTACGGGCAGGCCGGCGTCATTAACGGCGCGTCCGAGCTGTTCGGCGAGATCTTCGGCAGCCAGCACGCGCGCAGCGCCGTCGGCGTCGCGGCCCTGCCCCTCAACGTCAGCGTCGAGGTCGAAGCCGAGTTCCTCATTAAGTGAACGCGCGTGCTCGGCTGAGGCGCGCCTACACTGGATAAGGTTCACTGAAGTGGCCCTGCGGGCCGAAGGATAAGGAAAAGATATGACTGATCGTCAGATGTTCAAGCTGGTCGACGCCAACACCGTCTCCTCCGAGGGTGGTAGCTGCGGGTGTGGATGCGGCGGCGAAGGTAAGAAGGAGCGCGCCGAGCAGGCCGCTGCCGCCCAGCAGGCCCCCGCTGCTGAGCACACTGGCTGCGGATGCGGCGGACATGGCCACGGCCACGCCGCGCAGGCCGAGGCCCCCGCGCAGGCCCCCGCCGAGCGCCCCTTCGAGATGGCCGCTGAACCCATCGCCTCCACGGCGGGCGGCTGCGGCTGCGGTGGTCACGGCGGTGGCCACGGTCACGGCGGTGGCCACGGCAAGGTCCACGCTGGCGGTGCCGGCGTCATCCACCGCCCCGGCGCGGACGAGCTTGTCATTCACTCGATCCCCCGCGTCGTGCGCCACGCGGTCCTCTTCGCCGCGGTCGACAACCTGCCCGTGGGTGAGAATCTCCAGATCTGCGCACCCCACCAGCCCGAGCCGCTGTTCGCACACCTGCAGAACTCTGAGCAGCACTACCGCGTGGAGACCCTCGAGGCCGGTCCCATCGACTGGCGTTACCGCGTCACGCGCCTGGCCTGAACACTCCTCCTGACACGAGGCCGTGGTCGGCTCTGCTTTCCCGGCGGAGTCAGCCACGGCCTCGTCGTATCCGAGTGCAGATCGGCAGCAATTTTGTGACCCTGTTCGCGTGACGGAGCGCGTGCGAGCCGGTACCGTTGAGGTATGAGCATCTTTGACAGGACTTCTGACGGTGACGTTGAGGACGAGCTGGACCGCGTCGAGACCGACGTCGTCGTGGACTGTGACAGTGAGGCCGCGTGGGCCCTCGTGTCGGAGCCGGGCTGGTGGGTCAACGATGGCCCGCTGGGTGACCATGAGGTGAGCCTCGGAGACGACGGCATCTACCGCGTGAGCGACCCGGACGTTGGCGACTGGCTGATCGAGAAGGCCGACGAAGACCCCGTGGATGTCGTCGCCTTCCGCTGGTACCCGCTGGCCGACGACGAGCTGCCCGACGAGTACGCGACCCGCGTCGAGATCTCTCTGTCCGAGGAGCGCGGCGGCGTCGGCATCCACGTCGAGGAGTCTGGCTTGGCGTCCGTCTCCGACGACGAGGCCGTGGCTCGTCAGGCGTACGAGGACGCGGTCGGCATGTGGGAGCAGGTCCTGGCCGCAGCGAAGAGCTACCTCGAGGGCCGCTGAGCGTCTACGCTTCCGAGCCGGTGTCTGTTGGTGTCGGTGAGGTTCTATCGTTTCGGCGTCAGCGGATCGTTGGACGCAGCGGATTGTCGTCGTTTCGGCATCTGCTGGTGTCGTCGAGGTTCCGTCGTCGCAGCATTTTGTCGGCGAATGACTCGTAGTTAGCGCGTTGCCAGACTTTGAACCCCCGCAGTCTCGCGGCTGCGGGGTGTTCGTTGGGAGCGTGCGGCCAGTGACGTTGACGCTATCTGTTGGGGCAAGGGAGATGCCTGTACATGCATTGAAGCGGGGGCTATCGATCGTCTCAATGGAGGATGGTGTCAATGGGTGGTAGCGATGAGTTCGTTGAATGCTTGGGTGGGGGTGTGGTAGTCGAGGGTGGCTCTGGGGTAGTTGTTCAGCTCGTAGGCGATGGCGTCGAGGTAGCGTTGGTGGCGGGCCATTTCCCGGCCTTGGTCCCAGGTCAGTGTGCGCATCGCCCTGTCGGGCAGGCCTTGGATGCGGCGGGTCAGCGCGCCGGACCTGGTCTGCTTTCCTGTCCAGGGGCAGGGCGACGATGATCAGGTAGCGGGTGGTGCGTTCGACCAGGGTTGAAGCGCGCGATGGCCCCGTTTTGGCCGATGATCAGGTCGCCAAGCATCCGACGACACCCATGACCCGCCTCCAACCAGCATCACCGCTACACGAAAATTGCTGACATCCTATGACACTGCCCGATTTGGTCCGCGATTGTGCTTGTGAGTGTGGGCGCTGCACCCGATCCGTAGGCAATGCACCCGTTCTGATCGGGTGCAGCGTCCCGTAACGGGTGCAGTGCCGGGTGTGGGAGTTGCTGTGCGAACCACGGCGGAGCTTGTGGCTCCGAAGCGTTGCACTAGTTGAAGGAGCAATGCACTAGATGGGGGAGCATTGCACTGGATAGTAGCTAGTGCAATGCCCTGCTAAGTAGTGCAATGCTGGCGAAAGTAGTGCAATGCCTCCGGGTGTCGGATGCTGGCCGCGGCGGGGCTTGTTGCTAAGTGGTGTGACACCATTTAGCTGGGTATTACACCAGTTCCCAGGTAGTGTAATGCTCCCTAACTAGTGCATTACCCTTCAGTGGTACGACGTTTCCGACAGCTCCTGACGTCGATAAGTTTCTGTCGTTGCAGTGTCAGCTGGTGTGAGTGTGGTTTCGCCGTTCGGCTCGGCTCTCGTCCCCAAATTTTGCACGTAATTCTCCTGCGAATGTTTCAACTTTTTAAGTCAGAACGTTGAAATCATGCGGTTTTTGAGGCGTTGATGCGTCAGGCCTTCAGGGAATTACGTGCGGAATTGGTGAATGTTCGGACGGTGGTGGCGTGGCGTAGGGCGCGGGTCGTTTTAGCAAGGGGCGCCAGAAGCTGGCCGCGGCATAGCTTGTTGCTAAGTGGTGTTACACCATTTAGCTGGGTATTACACCAGTTCCCAGGTGGTGTAATGCTCCCTAACTGGTGTAATGCTCCCTAACTAGTGCAACGCCCTGCAGTGGTGAACCGTTTCCGATGCGGATCTCTGCGTGACTCGTATTGATACGCGTGGGCTTGGGTGTGTCCCCGAAATTTCGCATGCAATGCCCTCGTGCATGCTTCAACCTTTTAAGTCAGAACGTTGGAATTCTGCGGTTTTTGAGATGCTAACGCGTCCGGCCATCAGGGAATTGCATGCGGAATTGGTGGACCTGCCGGGCCTACGCTGCTGCGTGCCCGGTTGTTGCGTGCATCGTCGTGTGTGCTTTGATATGTGCCTGCTCTGGCACGTGCCCGGTCTAGCGTCGCGCGTACCGTGCTTGGGTGTCCTGCCGCGCCTAGTCCGCGGTGAGCGCCGCGACTACTCCGCTTGTCCGGCCCCGCGCGTCGCCTCGCGGGCTGCTTTCTTGGTGCGGGCGTGGGCGTCTATGTCGGCGGGAGTGAGGGGACCCTGCGTGGTGCCGGCGCTGCCGTCGGTGCGCCGCCACGAGATGGTCAGGGCGTCGCGCACGCCGAATCGCGCCAGGTGAATGCCCGCGACGTGCTCGAGGTGATCAGCGCGCTCGGGGGTCGTGCGCAGCTCAAGAACCAGTGCCGACGGCATTGCGCTCACGTCGAAGCGTCCGACCGCGGGATCCTCGCGGTCAAAGAGGAGGTAACCGCTGTCGGATGACTCGTTCCATTCGCCGGTGACCTTGTGTGCCATGTGTGTCACGAGCTGTTTGCCGTAACGCGCCGCGCGCTGCGTGGGCACGTTCGCCGTCGAGACCAGGGGGAACGAGGCCGGGGCGGGCGCGACCGCGGTGGATTCCCCTGCGGGGGGCTGGGGTGTGGAGCCGCCCGGACCGCCGCAGGCAGCCGGGGCCTCGTTCGAGGAATGGGGAGCGGACGTCGCAGAAAGATTCATGAGCCTAACCTAACTTGCATGGTTGTTTCGTGCGCAGCGGCGGCTTCAAAGTGCTCGGGGCGTGCCGTGCGACACCTGAATTCGGTCGCGGGCGGGCCGGTGCGGTAGCGTTGGAGGGTCAAGTGTGCTCCGCGCGCACGCAAAGACCGTGCAAAACGCCGCCCGCGGGCGGCATCCGGCGGAAAGGAAAACGAATGAGCAGCGAGCCAGTCGTGCATGATGAAGCCCGGCAAGGGGGCGGCGAAAAGCTCCAGCGAAACCTGAAGAATCGCCATATTCAGCTGATTGCGATCGGCGGTGCAATCGGGACGGGCCTGTTCATGGGTTCGGGCAAGACGATCTCTGTCGCGGGTCCGTCGATCCTGCTGGTCTACATGATTATCGGTGCTGTCCTGTTCCTGTTTATGCGCACGCTCGGCGAGCTGCTCCTGTCGGATCGCAAGTACGCGACCTTCGCGGACATCGCGCGCGACCTGATCGGCCCGTGGGCGGGCTTCGTGACGGGGTGGACGTACTGGGCGTGTTGGGTTGTCACCGGCGTCGCCGACATGATCGCCATCACCGGCTACACGCACTTCTGGTGGCCGAATCTGTCCCCGTGGATCCCCATCACCGCTACGACCCTGCTGCTTTTTGCCCTCAACGCGATGACGGTCAAGGCTTTCGGCGAGACAGAATTCTGGTTCGCGCTCGTTAAGATCGTCGCGATCATCGCCCTGGTCATCGTCGGCTTCGGCATGGTCGCCATGGGCACGGTCGACGAGGAAGGGACGGTCGCAGCCGTCTCGAACCTGTGGAGCCACGGAGGCTTCTTCCCCAACGGATTCACCGGCTTCCTGGGCGGGTTCCAGATCGCGCTTTTCGCCTTCATTGGTATCGAGATGGTGGGAACGACGGTCGCCGAGACCGATGATCCGGACACCACTCTCCCCAAGGCTGTCAACTCGATTCCTGTGCGCATCATGCTCTTCTACGTGGCGGCCCTCGCGGCCATCATGATGGTGACCCCTTGGGATCAGGTGAGCCCGGAGAAATCCCCCTTCGTCACGATGTTTTCCCTGACGGGTCTGGGCGCAGCGGCCACGATCGTTAACCTGGTCGTGCTCTCCTCGGCGGCGTCCAGCGCGAACTCGGGCATCTACTCCACGTCGCGCATGCTCTACGGTCTGGCCCGCCAGGAGCAGGCACCCGGCATTTTCGCGCGCCTGTCGAAGCACCACGTGCCCCTCAACGCCCTGTTCTTGTCCTGCGTGTGCCTGCTGACGGCCATCGTCATCATGGCGACGGGCGGCTCGATCTCCGCGGCCTTTACGCTGGTGACTTCGGTGTCGGCCACCCTCTTCATGGGCGTGTGGGTCGTCATCGTCGTCTCCTACCTGGTCTATCTGCGCAAGCGTCCCCACCTGCACAAGGAATCGCACTTCAAGTCCCCCGGCGGTGCCGTTGGCGCGTGGGTGGTCTTGGCGTTCATGGGGGCCATGGGCGTCATTCTGGCGATGTGGGACGATACGCGCCCCGGCCTCGTCTATTCCCTGGTGTGGATTGCGTTCATCGTGGGCGCGGCGTTTGCGAACCGTCATTTCCTGCTGCGTCGTGCGGCGCGCGGCGTCCTGGGCGACGGTGGTACGGGCGAGGGTCCCCATCAGGGGCCTCACCTGCATGAGTAGCGTGATAAATACTAGGTGACTATGCTCACTACTGTGCCACGGGAGCTCGACGCGAGCTGAGAGGGGACCATCCCCGACCGTAGAACCTGATCCGGATCATACCGGCGTAGGAAGGCTCTTCCCTCGTGGCCGCCGTGCATCACGAAGGGAGTATTGTCGCATGGCAACCACTGTTTCCCTCCGCTGGAGGGTCATCGATATCGTCACCGCCGCCGTCCTGGGCGTCGCGTGCGGCCTCATTTTCGTCGCGTGGAACCAGGTGGGTTACGCGGGCTACGAGGCTCTCAAGGCGATTGCGCCAGGCCTCGGCGGTCTGGTGACGGGCGTGTGGCTGCTGGGTGGCACGCTCGGCGGCTACATCATCCGCAAGCCTGGTTCCGCGCTCTTCGTCGAGCTGATGGCCGCCACTGTCTCCATGGGTCTGGGTTCGCAGTGGGCGGTCGAGACGCTGTATTCAGGCCTTGCGCAGGGCATCGGTGCTGAGATTGTTTTCGCGCTTTTTGCCTACCGCCGCTTCAGCGTGTGGGTGGCTGCCGCCGCGGGCGCGCTGTCCTTCGTCTGCGAGTGGGTCCTTGAGCTCTTCCTCTCCGGCCACCTCGCGAAGGGTCCGCTCTACAACGCCATTTACTTGGTGTCCGGCGTGGCCTCGGGCATCGTTTTGGCCGGCGTCCTCGCGTGGGCGCTGACGAACGCGCTGGCAAAGACGGGCGCGTTGGATCGTTTCGCTTCGGGACGCGGAGCGCGTGAGCTTGTCTGATTCCCGTTTCATGAACGAGGCCTCCTCCGCTTTCTCCCGCTCCGTGTCCTCCTTGGGTGGCCAGGTGCCGCTGGGTGAGGGGACGGGCGCGCGCGTGTGCGCGCGCGGATGGGGATGGCGTCACGCTGGGCGTAAGAACGCCGCGCTGTCGGGTGTTGATCTCGATATTGCGCCGGGTGAGCGCGTGTTGGTGCTCGGGCCGTCTGGCTCGGGCAAGTCGACGCTGATGGGTGGCTTGGCGGGCCTGCTGGGCGGTGCTGAGGAGGGCGAGGCCTCGGGTTCGCTCACCGTGGACGGCGTCGCCCCGGCGGATGCCAGGGGCCGCGTGGGCCTGCTTATGCAGGACCCCGAGGCCCAGGTGGTGCTGGCTCGCGTGGGCGATGACGTGGCCTTCGGCATGGAGAATCTGGGGGTTCCTCGCGAGGAGATCTGGCCTCGTGTGGAGGAATCCCTGAGCGCGGTGGGCTTGGACGTGCCCCTTGATCATTCGACGACGGAGCTGTCGGGCGGGCAGAAGCAGCGCCTGGCGCTCGCGTCGATCCTTGCGATGGGTCCGGGTCTGCTGCTCCTAGACGAGCCGACCGCGAACCTGGATCCTAGTGGCGTCGCCGAGGTGCGCGACGTCGTCGCCTCCGTTGCGGAACGCACGGGCGCGACCCTGGTGGTTGTTGAGCATCGCGTGGACGTGTGGGCTTCCCTCGTGGATCGCGTCATTGTGGTGGCCGACGGTCGCATCGCCGCCGACGGCCCCCTGAGGCAGGTCCTCGAGGAACAGGGAGAGGCCCTGCGCGAGCGCGGTATCTGGCTGCCCGGGGACGACGTGGCTGCCGAGGTTGGCCCCGCGCCCGAGCCCGTCCCGGCCTCGTCCGAAGCTGCCCCCATCGCCCGCGTCACCGACCTGACGATCGGCTACGACCAGGATGCCCCCGTGCGCAGCGGCATCAACCTGACGCTCGAGCGCGGCGTGTCCACCTGCATTGTGGGTGCTAACGGCGAGGGCAAGTCCACCTTTGCGCTCACCCTCGCGGGCCTCCTCAAACCCATCGCGGGTACGGTCGAGGTCGAGACCTCCGACGGCACGCGCGGCGACCCCCACGAGTGGTCGAGCAAGCAGCTGCTCGGCCGCATGTCCATGGTCTTCCAGGAACCCGAGTACCAGTTCCTGGCCTCCACCGTCGCCGAGGAACTCGCCATCGGCCCGCGCGCGGCCGGCATGAGCGAGGAGGAGATCGCCCCCCTCGTCGAGGAGTACATGGAGGCCCTGGGCCTCACCACCCTCGCGCGCGCCAACCCGATGACCCTGTCCGGCGGCGAGAAGCGCCGCCTGTCCGTGGCGACTGCGCTCATCAGCGCCCCTCAGCTGCTCATCCTCGACGAGCCGACCTTCGGGCAGGATCGCGGCACGTGGCTGGGCCTCGTGCGCCTCCTGCGCGCCGCCCTCGCGCGCGGCGTCACCCTGGTGTCGATCACGCACGACCCCGCGTTCGTGGCCGCGATGGGCCAGCGCGTCGTCGACCTGGGGTCGCTCGGGAGCCGAGGCGGGGGAGAGCCGCGCGGTTGCGCCGAGTCTGCGCTCGCCTCCCCACTTGACGAGGCCGACTCGGGTTGCGCGTCCCGCACGAGTGTCGGGTCAGAATCTGGCGACAGTGCCGACGCGACGATGATCGGTGACGCGACGGGTACCGAGGTGCCTGCGGACGACGCGCCTGCGGGCGAGGCGCCTGCCAGTGCGGCGACCGCCGGTGCCACACGAACGGGCGCGCCTGCCTCGGCCCGCGCGCCCCGGCGCGGCCTCCTGACCCGCACGAATCCTGTCGCCCGCGTGCTCGCCCTCCTGGTGGCGACTACGCCGCTGCTCATCACCATCGACCCTGTCAGCGCGGGGGTCGCTCTGGCCCTCGAGCTGTCCCTCATCCCTCTGTCGGGTGTGTCGGCGCGCAGCTTCTTCCTCAAAGCGACGCCGCTGCTCGTCGCCGCGCCGCTCGGTGCCCTCTCGATGCTGCTCTACGCCGCGCCCGGCGGGCACGTCTACTGGTCGTTTGGGCCTGCTGCGATTTCCGACCACTCGATGTGGCTGGCCCTCGGCATTGCCCTGCGTATGTGCGCACTCGTCGTCCCCGCGATTGCCCTGCTCGACCGCATCGACCCGACCGACATGGGCGATGGCCTCGCGCAGATCCTGCACTTGCCCGCCCGGCCGGTGCTGGCCGCGCTTGCGGGCGCACGCATGACCTCGCTGATGGCCGCCGACTGGAAGGCCCTCGAACGAGCCCGCCGCGCCCGAGGCGTGGGCGACGCCTCGCGCATCCGCTCCTTCCTGCGCGGCTCCTTCTCGCTGCTCGTGTTTGCGCTGCGACGGTCCGGCAAGCTCGCGACCACGATGGAAGCTCGAGGGTTCGGCGCTTCCCGCGCGCGCACCTGGGCGCGTCCCTCGCGCCTGCGCGCCGCCGACGCGGCCCTCATGGCGGTCGCCATCGCCGTTCCCACCATCGCGCTGACGGTCAGCGTCTGGGCCGGCACCTTCGCGCTGGTGGGCCGATGAGCGGCCAGGCGGGCGCGTCCGCAGGGGTTCCGGGCGGGGGAATACGGGTCACCGTCCCCGTGTCCCTCGCTCCCGACGAGGCCGCGCGAGACCTCGCCCCGCGCCTGCGCGCGCTGATTGACGAGGCTGCCCCGGCCTCGTCCGGCGACGCGCACCCCGACGGGAGCGGCACCCACGCCGATCCTGCGATCATGCCGCGCCGCGTACCCGTCGTCACCATCGACGGGTACTCGGGCTCGGGCAAGTCCACGCTGGCCGCCGCGCTCGCGTGCCTCCTGCCGGGCTGGCAGGTCCTGCACCTGGACGACTGGTACCCGGGATGGGACGGCCTCGCGGCCGGCGCGCAGGTCGCGCGGCGCATCTGCGAGGACCTGCGCGCCGGGTGCCCATCCTCCTACGAGGCCTGGGATTGGGAGACCGACGCGCCCGGGGTGGTTGTAGACGTGCCCGTGTCCCCCACGATCATCGAAGGCTGCGGCGCATGGGACGCCGATGCCGACCTGTCCATCTGGATCGAGGACCCCGGCGAGGACGAACGCCGCAGGCGGGCCCTCGCGCGCGACGGAGCGACCTACGCGCCACACTGGCAACGCTGGGCTGACCAGGACAAAGGGCGCTTTGTAACATAGGTGTATGTTTGCCCCGCACCCCGAACCACCGCTGTGGGTGTGGCTCCTCCTCGGAGCCGTTGAATTCGCCATCCGTATCGTGGCGCTGGGTGTCGTGCCCAAGCACCGGCGCGCCTCCACGTCGACCGCGTGGCTGCTTCTCATCTTCCTGTGGCCCTTCCTCGGGGTGCCCCTCTACTTCATCTTTGGTTCCTGGTGGGCCATGGGACGACGCCTCGACGATGACCCCGAGGCCAGCGCCCTCGTCGAGGCCATCCTGAAAGACTCCGCCAAGCCCAAGCCGACCGCCTACGAGACCCCCGACGGCTCCGACGACGACACCGCCTTGCTCATGCGCCTGACCGGTTCGCTCAGCGGCTTCCCCGACTCCTGCGGCCACGTCGTCGCCCTGTACAACGACACCGCCGACACCTTCCGTGCGATGGCCGCCAGCATTGATCGGGCTACCCACCACGTCAACGCCCTCTACTTTCAGACCTCCTGGGACGAATACTCCGCGCCCTTCTACGAGGCCCTCGAGCGCGCAAAGGCTCGTGGCGTCACCGTGCGCCTCCTCGTCGACCACCACGGCATGCGCACCATACCTGGGCACAGGCGCTTCCGGCGTCGCCTGGATGACATGGGCATTCTCTGGCACCAGATGCTCCCCTTCGCGCCCCTGCGTGGACACATTCGCCGCCCCGACCTGCGCAACCACCGCAAGCTCCTGGTCGTCGACGGGCGAGAAGCCTACATCGGCTCCCACAACCTGGTCGCCCCTGACTACGACACGCCCTCCTTCCAGAAAGCCGGCATCACCTACGACGACACCAGCGTGAGCCTCACCGGCCGGATCGTCACCCAGATCGAGGCCGTTTTCGCCCTCGACTGGTACTACGCCTGCAAGGAAGTCCTGACCTCCGCCGACCTCACCCCGCACACCGCGCGAGAGGAGGACGAGCGCGAGGACACCCCGGCCTCGTCGATGCAGATCATCCCGTCGGGGCCCGCGTTCCGCGGCGAACCCAACCTGCGCGCCTTCGTACACATGGTGTCATCGGCACGCACGCACGTGTCCATCGCGAGTCCGTACTTCATCCCCGACGAGGCCCTCATGACCGCGCTGACGAACGCCGCCCTCTCCGGCGTCGAGGTCGAGCTCTTTCTTTCCGAGCAATTCGACCAGTTCCTGGTCGGCCACGCACAGCGCTCCTACTACGGGGCACTCCTCAAGACGGGTGTGCGCATCCACCTGTACCGCAAGCCGACCATGCTGCACTCCAAGTATGTGATCGTCGACGGCAGCCTGTGCGCGATTGGCTCGTCCAACATGGACGTGCGCTCCTTCGGCCTGAATTACGAGATCACGCTCATCGCCGACGACGCGCGCCTGGTCGAGCTGCTGCGCGGCAACGACGAACGCAACCGTGAACGCTCGCGCGAACTCACCTACCGCGAGTGGCGCGATCAGCCCTGGCACGTGCACTATGTCGACAACGTGTGCCGACTGTGGAGCTCGCTCCTGTGAGTGCTTCCGGGGACGAGGCCACGGTCGGATTTGATGGATCAGGTGCGTGTGAGAACAAGGATTCTATGACACTATCGAACGCAGCGTCCGCCTCTCTGGAGGCGAATCCCTTCGTGGGGGAGGGCGGCGCATACGCCTCCGTGCGCCCCGCCTACCCCGACGAGGCCGTGGCCGCGCTCCTGGCCTCCGCTCGGTTGCGCGGTGGGAGGACGGGGGATATCGATCCTGCCGCTGGCGATCCTGCCGATTCGCCCTCCGTCGAGGATACTTCCATCGTTCCCGCTCCCGCTGTCCCCGCCTCGTCCGCGCCGCTGCGCGTCGCCGACATCGGTGCCGGCACCGGCAAGATGAGTGAGCTCCTGGCGCGCGCGGGTGCCGTCGTGGACGCGGTGGAACCCTCGGACGCGATGCGCGCCCAGGCCTCGTCGATTCCCGGCGTGACGTGGCACGGCGGCGTCGCTGAGGACACGGGACTGCCGGACGGAGCGTTCGATATCGTCGTGTTTGCCCAGTCCTGGCATTGGGTTGATTCTGAGCTGGCGGGCCGGGAGGCCGCGCGCATTCTCGCGCCCGGGGGCACGCTCGGCATCGTGTGGAACCAGATGGACGTGTCGATCCCGTGGGTGCACCGGCTCACGCGCATCATGCGCTCCGGCGACGTGCACCGGCCCGACCGTCCGCCCACGCCCGGCGGTGGATTCACGCCCATGCGTCTCACCCAGGTCACGTGGGAGGACATCATGACCCCCGAGCAGATCCTCACCCTGGGGACCACCCGTTCCTCGTTCATCCGAGCCTCGCAGGCCGGTCGGGACCACATGCAGGCGAACCTGCGCTGGTACCTCTACGAGCACCTCGGTTACGCGCCGGGGGAAAACGTTGCTATCCCGTACACGACCCTCGTGTGGCTGGGGGAATGTGCGCCCGAGTGAGCACCTTGCGACCGCGTGCTCCTGAAACTACATCTCAGGCTGCGTCGCGCTGTCGAACCGGCGACCGCTGGCGGTCGTTACTGGACGGGGACCAGGAAACGGTCCGAGGCCCCTTGGGGAAGGGCGAGGCAGCGCGCGCGGGCATCGCGCAGCGCTGGTTCCAGGACCGCGAGAATCGGATCCCACGAGTCGAGAGGCCGAGCGGTGTTCAGGGACGTGCCATCCTCGCTCACGCACATCTCCTCGTAGAGCTGGATCGTGACCCCCGCGAACTCCTGTGCGGGGTGCTGGCAGAAGTAGGTGCCCGGCAGGTAGGTGACCTCCTGAAGGTTGACAGTCGGTGCCCCCGCCATGAGGGCCGTCAAGTCGCGTCCATTCGCGCCCACAACCACGCCGACATGGGGCGTGCGCAGGTTGTTCGTGGCGATCGCGATGCTATGCGAGGTCGCCGTCAGTGCCGGGGAGACGACGATGCGCGCCTGGGTGACGGACGTGTCGACGAAGCCTCGAAACGTGATCGACGGTGTGGAGGGCAGCTTGTTCAGGAGCGACAGGAAATTGCGTGCGCTCTCTTCAAAGTCCTGGGTCATGTCACACTTTCTGTGGAAGGCCGCCACGCGTCGGCGCGAGCGTGTACTGCGAGGCTATCAAGCCATGGCGAACGGACCGCCCATCGGCTCGCCGCCGTGGGAGAGGTTGTGCAGCCATTCTTTCAGAGACTTCAGCAGTTGGTCGGCACCGGAGAGCTTCACACCCAGGTTCGACAGCGATTCCTTCAACGCGATGATGCGCGCAGTCACCCCCTCGATCAGTGCCCCAACCGACGAAGCGATCTGTGCCATGACCAGGGGGAACGCCGTCACGAAGGACGAGGTCAGCTCGACCGCGTAGGGAGTGATGGCCTCGACGACCTGATTGATCGCGTCGCGCACGAAGTCGTACACGAACTGGATGATGACGGCACACACGTCGTAGGCGGTGCCCACCGCGCGCGACAATTCCCCCGTCATGCCGATGCCTCGGGTCGTCGCTCCCGACGCTGCCAAATACGAGGTGACGGCAGAACCCGCGAACGCGCCATCCGGGAAGGAGAGTCGGACGTCGTCATCAATGTTGTGCGCCGTGGCCTCCAGCAGCGCACCGACGTTCCTCCACGTACGCCCGTGGGTGCGCAGCTGGTCGGCGTCCCCAGCCAGCTCAATCAGCCACCCCTTCAAGGGCGCGATGAGGTCGAAGACCCACCCCATCCCCCAGGAGATAAGGGTGGCACGAGGATCGGGCGTGGGGGGAAGCATGTCAGCTCCCATAGCGACGCCAGCAAGGTCACCGCTCACCCACGACTTGTCGACGATCGCCGAACTTAGTGCCGCGATTCCATCCAAAACACCCGTCTGAGGGAACGCCGAACCATCACCCGGCACCCGTGCGGTCACAGGGTGCATGTCAGCTGTCACGACCGTCTCCCCACAGGGCTGCCCCGGCCTCGGGAATCGTCACCCGCGACGACTCGCCCACCTGGACGGCGCGCGCGCTGGCCACGAGCGTCTGACCGAGCTTATCGAGGGCGCACTCAGCGCCGCTAATCGCCAGATGCTCGCCCACTTCCACGAGCTGAAACAGCGGTGCAATAAGAGGTCCGGCCATGAGGCCAAACGCGCCGTCAGAGGCGGACACCTGACGCAGTGTCGCCGAGGCATGCTCAAGGTCGCTCTGGTAGGAAAAAATCCGAAGAGCGTGCGCCGTAATGGCCGCCGGATCGGCGGGAAATTGCTCAGACACGCTCAGAGCCTCCGCTGATGCACCCGGGGATCCGAGGCCTCGGCCAGCTGGACGTCGGGGGAGGGGACACCGTATAGCGAACGCAAGCGCTCGATGCCCGGGAAGGAATCACCGAAAGCGTCCTGGGAGGCGGTGATAACCTGTTCGCCGACGTCGCGGCGCGCGGCCGCATAGGCCGCAACGATGGCGTCGCACAGCTCGGCTGGGGCATCGTCGATAGCGAGGGCGAGGAGGGTACCCGCGGAGTCAACGGTGACCGTCACGCCCCGGCTAGGTGAGACACCCACCCCGTGGATGGATTCAATGCGTCGACGCATTGCGTGGGCGCGCTCTGCCTGCTCTCGAACCTGACCTTCCTGACGGCGAATCAGGCCGGGATCATCCTCGAATAGCGACATTGTCACCTCCCACCAGTAGAGATATTTATTGTAGATGAAGCGTTAACCTGGTGGCAAGAATACGCCGTTATTCCGCCCTTTTCTCGTTCATTTTGCGCGCGTAAATCCCAGCCTTTACCATCGCGCTCTGACCCATTTGTCAGGTGCATCCGGGCAAGCGTACACGCGGGAGTTAGCCCAGGCCTCGTCCCAGTCCTGAGCAGGTACCAACCACCTGGCACAATGGGTGTTATGGGTTTGTCGTTTCTGGGAGTGATCGCGGCGCTCGCCATGTATGCGGTGAGCGTATCCCCCTCGCTCATGGCGCGCTCGTGGACGTGGCACGCGGTCGCCTCCGGCATCCTGGTGGCCTGCGGCTACATCGCCGGCCTCGTCGTGCAGAACGTGGGACTGCTCGTCATCCGCCTCACTGGGCTGACGGTCAGGGCCTCCGATCCCGCCGAAATCGGCTTCCGCGTTGCCGCCGCCGCCCTCTTCGCCATCTGGTGGTTCTACGCCGTCATCCAGTCGTATCGCCGCGACCACGTCGCCGCCACACTCGTCAACATGCCGGGGGAGACCATCGGCGAATACCTCCTTGGGGCAGCGGGTGCAGTCGCCGTCGCCTGGACACTGCTCATGATCGTGCGCGCCTTCAACCATCTTGGTCGCATTCTCATCGCGACCCTCGCGGACTTCATGCCCCGACCCGCCGCCTTCATTACGGGCGTCGCCAGCCTCTTCGTCACCATCTTTTTCCTGACCTCAAAAGTCATCCTGCGCGGCGGCATCGGCTTCTTCCGCCGCAAAGCAGAGCAGCTGAACACGCGCACCGCGCGCGGCATCTACAAGCCGACCGTCCCGGAGCGCTCCGCCTCCCCGGCATCGCCCGTCACCTGGGAATCGGTCGGCGGGCAGGGGCGTGTCTTTCTGGGGCGAGGTCCCTCGCGCCGCGACATCACGCAAGTGTGCGGCGTCGACGCCATGGAACCCATCCGCGTCTACTCCGGCATGCCCACGGGTGGAACCGGCATCGAGGCGGCCGCGGCAACCGTCGTCGCCGAGCTGCGCCGCACGGGCGCCTTCGATCGTGCAGTCATCCTCATCGCCGCGTCGACCGGCTCTGGGTGGGTCGACGAATGGCAGGTCCAACCCCTCGAGTTCCTCACGCGAGGAAACTGCGCCACGGCCTCGTTGCAATACTCCTATGTGCCGTCCGTGCTCAACTGGCTCACCGGACTCGAACCCGCACAGGACGCCTCCGCCGTGCTCTTCGCCGCCGTGCGCGCCGAGCTCGACCTCATGGACGAGGCCTCACGCCCCGCGCTGTTCGTCTGCGGCGAGTCCCTCGGTGCCTTCGCGTCGCAGTCCGTATTCTCCTCCATTGAAGACGCGCTCACCCAGGTCGACGGCGCGCTGTGGGTAGGCACCCCCGCCTTCACCCCCATGCACGAGGCACTCACCGCCGCACGGCACACGGGCAGCCCCGAGGTCGCACCCGTCGTCAACAATGGGCGCCGCGTGCGCTTCGTCAACGAACCCTCCGACCTGCGCACAGACCTGTACGGGCGCGAACTCGGCCCGTGGGGCTTCCCGCGCATCGTCTACGCCCAACACCCCTCCGACCCGGTCGTTTGGTGGAACAACAAGCTCATCTGGACACAGCCCGACTGGCTGCGCGAGCGAGCCGGGCGCGACGTCTCGCGGGACGTGGAGTTCACGCGCTTCGCCACCTACATCCAGATCCTCGCCGACCTGCCCGTCGCCGGGACCGCACCCGGCGGGCACGGGCACACCTACCATGAGGAACTCATCCCCCTGTGGCGCGCGATCCTCGGCTTTGACCGCCTCTTCGACGAGGCCCCAGTGCACCCGCGCCTGGCTGCGCTGGATGGTAGCTGGGTGGACGATGCGATGGTTGAACGCATCGGCATTGTCGTGCGCGCGAGCCTGGAGCTGTCCGACCGACAGTAAGCGCGCCGCGAGCCTGCAGCTCGAAGCGGTCGATCTCGAGGCCCGGCAGGGTCTCGCAGGCCCAACAGGCCCAACAGGTCCAGTGGCGCCTTCCAACCGAGGAGGTTCACATGTGGGGTTATAGGACGTGTCGTGTTGCTGGGGTTCGTGCTTTGCGTGCCTTGGTGCGGCCTTCTCATCCGCACGTGGGCCTGCTGTTCCGAGTCTGGGCAACCCCGCCCATGTACGGGACAGGCGTCCCGCGTGCGGAATAGGCGGCCCGCGTGCGGAATAGGCGGCCCGCGTGCGGAATAGGCGGCCCGCGTGCGAAAGAAGGGGTGCAGCCCAACACCAGGCTCGCTGCAATGCGCGCAAGCCCGCTATGTGGAGCCTGGGCCTTCTCATCCGCACGTGGGCCTGCTGTTCCGAGTCTGGGCAACCCCGCCCATGTACGGGACAGGCGTCCCGCGTGCGGAATAGGCGGCCCGCGTGCGGGACAGGCGGCCCGCGTGTGAAAGAAGGGGTGCAGCCCTACACCAGGCTCGCTGCAATGCGCGCAAGCTCGCTATGTGGAGCCTGGGCCTTCTCATCCGCACGTGGGCCTGCTGTTCCGAGTCTGGGCAACCCCGCCCATGTACGGGACAGGCGGCCCGCGTGCGGAACAGGCGGCCCGCGTGCGGGACACGTTGGAGTCCAAGTCGTTGTTGCATGCGGCCAATCCGCATTTGCGCTTGTTGCCGATGGGGTCGTGCACCCCATCGGTTGGCATTGCAACCCTCCTGATTGGGTGCAGCGTTCCCTAACGGGTGCAGTGCCCTCTAACGGGTGCAGTGCTTCTCGCGTTACTGCTGCGCTACCTATTGTCCAGGTGCCCGTGGGCGGCGGCCCGCCCGCGAGATCGCCACACGCGAGCCTGCGGCTCGGCGTGTCGTCTCGAAGCCCGGCCAGGCCCTGCCGCCGCCCCCGGGCACCGATTCTGTCCCCGAGTACCGCAGCCGTCCCTTCTGCTCCCTTCGGAACCTGGCGGGTGTTGTGGTGGCATGCGCCAAGCAGCCGCAGTGTTTGACAGGTGTGGAATCACAAAATGATCGTAAATGCGCAGGTGACGGGTCATTTCATGCTCGTTAGTTTCAGATCGCCCGCAGACTTACCGAGCAAATAGGTGATACTTTCATTGAGATGTTAAGGGATTGAAGGAAAGTGTGTATGAGAAAACGTGCGGCGGGTGTAGAACATTTGTTCATTGGTCAGGTTCCCAATGAAAACCTGCCAAAAAGCGCGCGAAAATATTACTAGTAATACCGCAAATTAACTTGTGGCTACATGATGGTAAGTCAGTAACGCGTTGCTAGGTATTCATTTACGCAGTAGTGTTCGTTATGCGGATTCCAAGCCTAACCATCCGGTATGGTCCGTTGATTCAACATTGGAGTGAGTATGTCCCAGTTAGTTCACAGGGCGTTCTTGGCGACCCTGGCGACCGGCGCGATGGTGGCGTCCGGTGCAGCCTTCGGTGCCCCCGCGTTCGCGGCGCCCGCCCCCGACATTTACGGCCCCACCATTTCCGACGTCGAAACCACCAGTGAAGGTCTCGGCGGTTCGGTCTCCTTCGTCGTCGAGGATATCCCCGGTCTGTCCAGCATCGACCTGCGCGACCCCTCGACCGATGCGATCTTCTATCGCCGCGTCGTCGACTTCCCTGGCAATGTCTCGGCTGACGGTGTCCATCGCTACACGTTCGACATCAAGTTCTCCGACATCCAGGCTGCTTGGACCAAGGCAGGCCACACGGATGCTCTGCCCGCTACGGTCAAGCTCGTTGCGTGGGGCAGTGATGGCCTGCCCTCCAAGCGAGCCGATGTGGCCCTCGAACCCGTGGCCATGACCTCGCTTGACTTCGGCATCGAGTCCGGCAAGCTTGACCTGCGAGTCGGCCAGCAGACGAACATCGGTGTCACGCACCAGCCTGAGAACGCAAATAAGACCAAGATCAATTGGTCCGGCGACGACATCGACGTTCTGAATGTCGATGAAAAGTCGGGCCTCGTGACTGCGCAGAAGGAAGGCTGCTCGGACGTCCGGGCTGTCGCCGACTACGCGGATCCGATGGTCTTCGATCCGGTGATGGCTACTGTCAACGTCTGCGTCACCGAGCTGGGCGAGGACGAGATCGCCGTCAATCACCTCCGCGTGGACCTGGAGGAGGGTGAGACCGTCACCCTCAAGCCGCTGCTGCCCGCGAAGTTCAAGGACGCCACCCTGTCCTGGGGCTTGGAGTACGGCGGTGTGGCCATCCTGAAGGCGGCCGATGACGGCAAGAGCGCCACGATTACCGGCGGTAACTCTCTTGACTGGGATCAGGTCAACCTGACCGCCACCCTGGCCGACGGAACCGAGGCGACGGCGACGACGATTGTCGTCGTGAAGTCCGTCAAGCAGGATGCGACCGCTCCCGCGCCGTGGGTTGATCCGCAGCCTCAGCCCGATCCGCAGCCTCAGCCGGACCCGCAGCCTCAGCCGGACCCGCAGCCTCAGCCGGACCCGCAGCCTCAGCCGGACCCGCAGCCTCAGCCGGACCCGCAGCCTCAGCCCGATCCGCAGCCTCAGCCCGATCCGCAGCCTCAGCCCGATCCGCAGCCTCAGCCCGATCCGCAGCCTCAGCCGGACCCGCAGCCTCAGCCGACACCCACGGGCACGTGGGAAAAGGACACAATCGGCTGGTGGTACCGCAACGCTGACGGTTCCTACCCGAAGGACACCGTGGCCACGATTGACGGGCGCGTCTTCCGCTTCGATGCTCGCGGCTACGTCCGGACCGGTTGGGTCGAGGACTCCGGAACCTGGTACTACCACGACGCGAACGGCTACATGGTGACCGGGTGGCTCAACCTGGGTGGCACCTACTACTACCTGCGTGAGACCGGCGCGATGGCGACTGGTTGGCAGAACCTGGGTGGTACCTGGTACTACCTGAACGCCTCGGGCGCGATGGCGACTGGTTGGCTGAACCTGGGTGGTACCTGGTACTACTTGGACGCCAATGGCGCGATGGCGACTGGTTGGCTGAGCCTGGGCGGCACCTGGTACTACCTGAACGCCTCGGGCGCGATGGCGACTGGCTGGCTGAACCTGGGCGGCACCTGGTACTACCTGAACGCCTCGGGTGCCATGGCGACCGGCTGGATCAACCTCGGTGGCACCTGGTACTACCTGGACGCCAACGGCGTGTGGGTCAAGTGACCTGATCGCCTTTACAACACGGGCCGGGCCCGGGGACGTAACACTCAAGCGTCCCTGGGCCCGGCCCTTTTGACATTTCAGATCGTCTTAATTGTTTCGTTAGCAATCTGAAGATTGTCAGTCGTGTCTTTTCCGGTAGCGTTGTGCTAGGCGGCTGCGACGTGGGAGCGCCCACGCTGGCAGTGGTCGTCTGTGACACTAATTGGAGAAGGCTTATGTCAATGAAGAAACCAGCTGTCCTCCTGGCTTTTGTCGGTGCGTGCGCGCTTGCGTTCACGGGTCCGGCGTCCGTGGCTTCACCACTGCGCGTGGGTCCGGTGCCTGCGGAGGATGCCCCGGCCTCGTCCCTGCCGGTCGGCGACCTTGATACGGCGCTGACCTCGAAGGATGGGCAGGCACCCGAGGTTGCCGAAGTCGTCGACCGGGACCCGGCGCGACTTGTCGGCGTCATCGTGCAACTCGAGGAAGGAATTGATCGTAGCGCTGCTCTTGCGTCCGTGAACGAGGCCGTGGCCGCGTCGTTTCCAGGAGTGCAGGTCCGGGTGGAGCGGGAGTACGCCAACGTCCTGGATGGCTTCGCGCTGAGCGCCCCCGCCGGCAGCCTGGAGGAGATCCGCAGTGTGGCGGGGGTCAAGGCGGCCTTCCTGGAGCGCGAGGGGCACGTCAGCGATGCGGCCGCCGTCGACGCGGAGGGTGGCACCAGGGCTTCGCAGATCGAGGGGCAGGACCCTGCGAACCTGAGTGCCCAGCTCATGATGCGCACCGACCAGGTGACTCAGAAGGGCGAGGGGAAGGTCGTCGCCATCATCGACACGGGTGTCGACATGGCGCACCAGGCGTTCACGCCCGCGCTCACGGCCACGCCCGCCCTGTCGGAGGATAGGGTGGATGAACTCAAGGCCCAGTTGGGGGAGGGGAAGACCGGCGTCTATGTGAATGAGAAGTTCCCCTTCGCCTACGACTACGCGGATGGTGACAACGATGCCTCGCCGCGCGAGGGAGGGTCGGGCTTCCATGGGACGCACGTCGCGGGTATCGCGGCGGGTAACGCCGACAAGATTGTCGGCACCGCCCCGGACGCTCAGATCATCGTCGGAAAGGTGACGCGCTCCGAGGATGATGCGCTGCTGGATTCCGCTCTGCTGGCCGCACTCGACGATATGCTGGTCCTGCATCCGGACGTCATTAACCTGTCGCTGGGCTGGACGGCTGGCATGGATAACGAGGCGGACACGGTCTATGCGACCGTCTACAAGAAGCTGCAGGAGGCGGGGATCACCGTCAACGCGGCTGCGGGCAACGCTTTTTCGACCGGGTACGGCAACATGTCTGGTAAGGGCCTGCCCTATGCCTCGGATCCAGACTCCTCGGTCATTGATGAGCCTGCGACCTACTCCTCGGTGGTCGCCGTCGCCTCCGTCGAGAACGCGCTCATCCGCAATGCCTTCACGGCAGCCGGGAAGGATATTGGCTACCAGCGTTCGCGCGGCATGAATGGCGAGAAGGTCGCCTACTTCTCCGACCTGCCCGCCGGCACCTACGAGTATGTGGATGCGGGATTCGCCTCCGAGGAGGACGTGGCCGCCCTCAAGGACAAGTATCCGGATGGCCTCGCCGGCAAGATTGCGCTTGTCTCGCGCGGCAACATGACCTACCAGAAGAAGGTCGAGAACCTGTACGACCTGCACCCCGCGGGCGTCCTCGTCTACAACAACGTCTCGGTCGGCTCCCTCATCATCATGAACCTGACGACCCAGGACGTGCCCGCCGCGTTTATCTCGCAGGCGGATGGCCAGGCCATGCTCGAGGCCGCTGACCATCACCTGACGATGGCTGAGGGGCAGGTCTTGCCGCAGTCCTCCGTCTACGAGGCCTCGGAGTTCTCCTCGTGGGGCGTTTCCCCGGATCTGCGCCTCAAGCCTGAAATCGCTGCGCCCGGTGGCAACGTTTTCTCCGCGATACCGAACGGTGCGTACGAGCAGACGTCGGGCACTTCGATGGCGACCCCGCAGATGTCGGGTATTAGTGCGATTGTCTTGCAGCGTGTTCAGTCTGATCCTCTGTTTGCGTCGATGAGTGCGCGTGAGAAGGTGGATGTTGTTCAGGATCTCGTTATGGGTACCGCCCGTCCCTTGACCGACGCGTCCCAGGGCAGTGGGGCGCTGTATTCTCCGCGTAAGCAGGGTGCTGGCCTGGTTGACGCTTTGGCGGCTACGACCTCGTCTGTGTACCCGACCGTGAAGGGTGCCTCCGAGGTCTCCCGGCCCAAGGCCGACCTGGGGGATGGCACGACGGGCTGGCACTTCGATGTCGTCCTGCACAACCTGTCTGACGCGGAAGTGACCTACGAGGTCTCCTCCCAGGTGCTCTCCGAGATCGTCGACGGCGGCTTCTTCACGGAGCACTCCTCGGATTGGCGAGGCCGTGGCGTGGCTGTGTCGTACAGCGGCGCGGCGTCGGGAGCGGGGGAGGGGGCGGCCGTCACTGTCCCCGCGAAGGGCGAAGCCACCATTGGCGTTGACATCGCGCCCGGGTCCGAGTTTGCCCAGTATGTCACTGACAACGCCCCCTCGGGGACCTTCCTCGATGGCTTCATCCGTTTTACCTCGCGCACCGAGACCCAGCCCAGCCTGACCGTGCCCTACCTCGGCTTCTACGGCGACTGGGGCAAGCCGGCCATCTTCGACGCACTCGCCTCCGACGGCGGGGCACACACATTCGCCTCACAGATCGTGAACGGCGCGACCGGCAATCAGCTCGGCTACAACCCCCTGATCAAGGTGGGTGCACGCGAGGGTCGGCCCAACGCCGACCGCTACGTCATCTCGCGCTCCGGGGCTCCGGGTGCGCCCACGATCCTCGAACCCCGCACGGGCACGCTGCGCAGCGTCCACACGCTCACCAGCACCTACACGAACGAGGCCGGGGAGAAAATCGCCTCCGTCACGAACCATCGGAACTGGAAGTCCGTGTATCTGACGAGCACCGAAGAGAACACGTGGGTCGAGTCCTACCACGAGCCCACTGCGCTGGACGCACGCTCTGAGGCCTACAAGGACCTGCCCGACGGTGAGTACACGCTGACGATTGAGGCGAGCAACGACGGGCCGTCAAGCGCAGAGCAGTCGATCTCCTACAAGTTCCGCCTCGACGCGACCGCGCCCGTCATCTCCAACCTGACGTACGGGGGCGAGGGGCCAGACATGGTCATTTCCTTCGACGTCACCGATGCCTCGCCCCTGGCTGGCGTCGACCTGCACGATCCTGCCGACGGCCTGTGGTTCTACCGCCACATTTTCACCCCCAGCGAGGGCAGCGTCGGCGAGGATGGGGTCTACAGCTACCACGTGGAGCTGCCCATCATGACGATCATGCAGGCGTGGGAGAATCAGGGCGGAACCGGGGGAGTTGTCGCGCACCCCTACGTGCTTGCATGGGACTACGGCCTGAACCCCTCCGATCCCGTGACCCTGGACCTGCCTACCAATAACAATCCGGACGTCCGGCTTCCCTGCGCCGACCCTGCGGGTGGTTCCTGGGTGAAGGATTCCGTCGGCTGGTGGTACCGCTGCGCGGACGGTGTGACTTACCTGAAGGCGGGTTGGTTCACCATCAATGGCTCGGAGTACCAATTCGGTCCGTCCGGCTACATGATGACCGGGTTCCTCAAGCGTGTGAGCGGAGAGTGGGTCTACGCGGACCCCGAGGGCGCTCTGGTGGGCGGCTGGGTCCGCGATGGAGTGTATGGAGGACCCTATTGGTATTACCTCGACCCAGCCACGAAGGTCATGCGCACCGGATGGTTGTTCGAGCGCGGTTCCTGGTACTATCTGGGAGCGTCCGGCAACATGCACACTGGATGGATCACGTACGGCAGCTCCTGGTACTACCTGGACTCAACTGGAGCGATGCGCACCGGATGGTTCAACCAGGGGGGCACCTGGTACTATCTGGGGTCCGATGGGGTGATGCTGACCGGTGTGCAAAAGATCAATGAACGCACCTATACTTTCGACCCTTCGGGCGCGTTAGTCGGGTGATCTGAGGGGAGAAAACCGCGCAAAGCCTGGGTTCGATGGTGCTTCGTGAGAACGTCACCGAACCCAGGCTTCGTCGTTGAAAAAGTGTCGGGAATTTGAAAAAAGACTTCCAGATTCTGCGATAAGTGTTGTACTCTAGTTCCGGGTGACCAACAGGTCAGACTTTAGGTAGGTCTGTAAGGTCCCCAGACGCCAACATTGGAGTTAGACATATGACACTGAAGAAACCGGCGAAACTCATCGCAATCGCCGGCGCATGCGCGGTTGCAGTCGCGCTGCCGACGTCTCTTGCGCTGCCCGGGTCTTTTGGGCCCGAGGCCGATTCTGACCCCGAGGCTGCGCAATCCGCAGCCGGAGTGGTCGCGCAGCCTGAGCCCGAGCCTGAACTGCCCGTGGGTAACGCTGAAAATGCGTTGACCTCAGAGGAGGGCGAGCAGGTGGTTGATGGGGAAACTCAGGCCTCCACCGATGACGGATCCTCGCGCGTCGTGGATATGATCGTCCAGCTGAAGGACGGCACCGACACCGCCGCCGCCCTCGCCTCTATCAACTCGGCCGTGGCTGCGGCCTACCCGGACGCCTCCGCCGAGGTGAAACGCGAGTACAGCAACACATTTACGGGCTTCGCGCTGAGCGCCCCCATCGGCTCGATGGATGCGATCCGCGGCGTGAGCGGTGTCCAGAGCGCCTTCCTTGATCGCGAGACCCAAGTCAGCGACGATGCAAACGGCGACTCTGACGACGCGGGCAGCGGTTCCGCAACGACTGCGTCACGTTCGCAGCACCCCGATAACCTGAGCGCGCAGATCATGATGCACGCTGACAAGGTTACTCAGAAGGGCGAAGGCAAGGTCGTCGCCATCATCGACACGGGCGTGGAAATGAACCACCCCGCATTCTCGGGAGCCCTGCACGGAACTCCCGCGATCGACAGTTCCAAGGGCGCATCTCTGGCACAGCAGGTGGGCAAGAGCGGCACCTACGTGTCCGAGAAGTTCCCCTTCGCCTACGACTACGCGGACGGTGACAACGATGCCTCCCCGGCGGGTGCCCACGGCACGCACGTCGCCGGTATCACCGCAGCCAATGGTGATCAAATCATGGGTATCGCCCCCGATGCTCAGATCATCGTTGCGAAGGTTGCGCGCAGCCGCGGTGGCGGCATCCCCGACTCCGCGCTGCTCGCAGCCCTGGATGACATGGCTACTCTGCATCCTGACGCCGTGAACATGTCCCTCGGCCGCACGGCCGGCATGGACAGCGATGCCGACACCCTGTTCGCGGGCGTGTACGAGAAGCTGCAGGAGAAGGGCATCACTCTCGACGTTGCTGGCGGCAACGAGTTCCAGGCCGGCTACGGCAACAAGTCGGGCAAGAACCTGCCCTACGCCTCTGACCCGGATTCCTCGACCCTGGGTGAGCCTGGCTCCTTCGCTCCTGTGGTCACGGTCGCGTCCATTGAGAACGCGAGGAACGGGGCAAACGGCAACTACAAGATGTCCGATTTCAGCTCGTGGGGCGTGTCTCCTGACATGCGCCTCAAGCCTGAGGTGACCGCCCCCGGCGGCAACATCTACTCCTCCGTGCCCGGCGGCGGCTACCAGATGATGTCCGGTACGTCCATGGCAACGCCCCAGATGACCGGTGCCAGCGCCGTCGTGCTTGAGCGCGTTCAGAACGACCCGCTCTTCTCGTCGCTGAATGATCGTCAGAAGGTGGATGTTGTCCAGAACCTGATCATGGGAACTGCGGTCCCGGTTGTGGATCCCGGACAGGGTGGCGGTGCCTACTACTCCCCGCGTAAGCAGGGTGCAGGCCTGGCGAACCTTGAGGGTGCCACGACCTCGTCCGTGTACCCGACCGTGAACGGTGCTGCCGACTCTTCCCGCCCCAAGGCGGAACTGGGGGACGGCACCAACGGCTGGCACTTCGACGTCACCTTGCACAACGTGTCCGACACGCCTGCTACGTACGAGCTCTCTTCCCAGGCTCTGTCCGAGAACATTGAGGGCGGTTTCTTCACCGGTCACTCCACTGACTGGAACGGCAAGGGCGTCAGCGTTTCCTTCTCTGGCTCGAGCGTGACGGTTCCTGCCAAGGGTGAAACCACGGTCGGCATTGATATCAAGCCCGGCAACGAGTTTGCTCAGTACGTCTCCGCCAACGCTCCTGCGGGCACCTTCCTGGACGGTTTCGTGCGCTTCACCTCGCGTACGAACGGTCAGCCCGACCTGGGCGTTCCTTTCCTGGGCTTCTACGGATCCTGGGCCAAGCCGGCGATCTTCGATGCGCTCGTTTCCGAGGGTGACGCCCACGCTGCTTCCTCGGGCATCTACAACGGTGACCGGGGCGGCCTCCTCGGCTACAACCCCCTCCTCAAGGGGCGGGAACGCCAGGGTCGTCCTAACGCTGAGCGCTACGTGGTCTCCCGTTCCACGGTCTCGGGTGCACCCACAGCGATCAGCCCTCGCACGGGCACGCTGCGCAGCGTTCACAAGATGACCACCACGTACACGAATGAGGCGGGCAAGAGCGTTGCCTCCTTCACCTCCTTCCAGAACTTCAAGTCGACCATCGATCCTGAAGAAGAACGGATGAGCTGGGTTGAAGAGGGGCAGGAGCCTCGGTCCATCGACCTGAAGGAAGGCAAGTACGCAAGCCTTCCCGACGGCAACTACAAGCTGACGATTGCCGCCAACAACGACGGCCCCTCGTCTACTGAACAGTCCATTACGTACAACTTCCGTATCGACACCAAGGCTCCCGTTGTGGACAGCGCCAAGGTGAATGGTTCCACCCTTTCGGTGGAGCTCAGCGATGAGTCGCCCCTGGCCGGCTTCACGCTGAACGATCCGAATAGCGGTCGCTACATCCACCTCGAGGTTGCTCGTGACGAGAACAGCCAGACCTACGAGAACGGTCGGTACCACTACAAGACCAGCATCGACCTGAACCAGGTTCAGGGTGGCGCCAGCAACAATCCCTACGTTGTCGCGTGGGACTACGGACTCAACCACTCCGAGCCCGTCACGATGAACGGCGGCAAGCCCGGTAACGGTGGCGGTCAGCCCGGTAACGGTGGCGGCCAGCCCGGTGTCGGCGACGATCAGCCCGGTAACGGTGGCGGTCAGCCCGGTGATGACTGGGGCGACGATCAGCCCGGTAACGGTGGCGGTCAGCCCGGTGATGACTGGGGCGACGATCAGCCCGGTAACGGTGGCGGTCAGCCCGGTGATGACTGGGGTAACGGTGGCGGCCAGCCCGGTGATGACTGGGGCAACGGTGGCGGCCAGCCCGGTAACGGTGGCGGCCAGCCCGGTGACGGCTGGGATAACGGCGGCGGCCAGCCCGGCGGCGGCTGGGATAATGGCGGCGGCCAGCCCGGTGGTAACCCGGGCAACGGTGGCAACTCCGGTTACTGCGACTTCCTGAACGGATACTGGCTGAGCGATCCGGTCGGCTGGTGGCAGAAGTGCGTGAGCGGGAAGAGCCTCCCTCGCAACCAGTGGTCTAACATCGGCGGCAAGGACTATTTCGTCGGACCTGACGGGAACGCGCAGACCGGTTGGCTGAACCAGGGAGACACCTGGTACTACCTGGATCCCAGCAACGGTGGCTCGATGTGCACGGGCACGCGCAACATCGACGGAAAGACCTACACCTTCGATAACTCGGGTGCACTGGTCAAGTGATCTGACAACCGTTGACGACTCACGGCCTGGGCCCGGAAACGCTGACATGACGGCGTTTCCGGGCCCAGGCCTCGTTGATGGACGGGTGCCGTGTCGCCTGTGAAACAGTTGACTGGCTTGACAATGCAAGCCGCCCCCTCGCTCATGGTGAAATCGCGCCATAACAAGCAGGCACCAATATGTAATAAGACGAAAGAAAGCGAGCTCAACAACCCTCCATATAGCACGGGCTTGAGAGTCTGACAGGACGATGCTGACCGATGTGCAAATGATAATGGACAGGCCTGCACCTTTGACCTTTCGGGTGTCTTAGTGAGGTAGTCTCAGGGGAGAAAATCCTGCAAATCCTGGGTTTGATAGTATCTTGCGTGAGGTAGTCGAACCCGGCTTCATTGTTGAAAAAGTCTTGGGAATTTTGTCAAAGGGCTTCTGGATTCCGCGATAAGTGTTGTACGCTGATGTTCAGTGACCATTAGGTCAGAGTTTGTTCTAGGCCCGACTGGGTCGCCCGACACATCATTGGAGTTAGACACATGACACCGAAGAAACCGGTGAAGCTTTTCGCTATCGCCGGCGCGTGCGCGGTTGCCATCGCGCTACCCACGTCCCTGGCCATGCCGGGGTCGCTCCTCCACCAGGCCGGCTCTGACGCTGACGCTGCACAGTCCGCGCAGTCGGCTGCCGACGAGGCTGCGGCGAGCGAACCCGCTCCCGAGCTCCCTGTGGGTGACGTCGACAACGCGCTGACCTCCGCCGATGGCGAGTCCCTTCTCGACGAGGGGGCCCCGGCCACGACCGAAGAAGACTCTTCGACCGTCGTCGATATGATCGTCCAGCTCGAGGACGGCACCGACACCGCCGCCGCCCTCGCATCTATCAACTCGGCCGTAGCTGCGGCCTACCCGGACGCCTCCGCCGAGGTATCGCGCGAGTACACCAACGCCTTTACGGGCTTCGCGCTGAGCGCCCCCATCGGCTCGATGGATGCGATTCGCGGCGTGAGCGGTGTCCAGAGCGCCTTCCTCGATCATGAGACCCAAGTCAGCGACGATGGCGATGACACTCCCGCCGACGCGGAGGGCACCGGCGGTGCCGACGCCTCGGCCGACTCCGGCAGTGCCGCCGACGCCGAGAGCAACCCCATGGCAGCCATGCGCGCCGCGCAGCACGGCGACGTCCTGTCCGCCCAGGTCATGATGAAGGCCGACAAGATCTCCCAGACCGGCGCTGGCAAGGTCGTCGCCATCATCGACACGGGCGTGGACATGAGCCACCCCGCGTTCTCGGGAGGCCTGCACGGAACTCCCGCGATCGACAGTTCCAAGGGCGCATCTCTGGCACGACAGGTGGGCAAGAGCGGCACCTACGTCAACCAGAAGTTCCCCTTCGCCTACGACTATGCGGACGGTGACAACGACGCATCACCGGCTGGTTCTCACGGCACGCACGTTGCCGGCATCACCGCAGCTAACGGTAGTCAGATCACGGGTATTGCCCCCGATGCTCAGATCATCGTCGGCAAGGTCGCGCGCAGCCGCGGCGGCATCCCCGACTCTGCGCTGCTCGCCGCCCTGGACGACATGGCGGTCATTAAGCCTGACGTCGTGAACCTGTCCCTCGGTCGCACGGCTGGCATGGACAGTGCGGCCGACACCCTGTTCGCGGGCGTGTACGAGAAGCTGCAGAACAACGGTACTATCGTCGACGTGGCCGCCGGCAACGAATACTCGGCTGCTTACGGCAACAAGTCGGGCAAGAACCTGCCCTACGCCTCCGACCCGGACTCCTCGACCCTGGGTGAACCCTCCACCTTCGCGCCCGTCGTGTCGGTGGCCTCCATCGAAAACGCGCGGAACGGTCGCGGTGCCTACAAGATGTCTGACTTCAGCTCGTGGGGCGTGTCTCCTGACATGCGCCTCAAGCCTGAGGTGACCGCCCCCGGCGGTAACATCTATTCCTCCGTGCCCGGCGGCGGCTACCAGTACATGTCCGGCACGTCCATGGCGACCCCGCAGATCACCGGCGTCAGCGCCGTCGTGCTTGAACGCGTTCAGAACGACCCGCTCTTCTCCTCGATGAGCGCGCGCCAGAAGGCCGACGTCGTCCAGAACCTCATCATGGGCACCGCTGTCCCCGTCGCCGATCCGAACGCCAGCTCCGGTGCCTACTACTCCCCGCGTAAGCAGGGCGCAGGCCTCGTGAACGTTCAGGCGGCAACGACCTCGTCCGTGTACCCGACCGTCAACGGCGCAACCGACGCCTCCCGCCCCAAGGCGGAACTGGGGGACGGCACCAAGGGCTGGCACTTCGACGTCACCCTGCACAACATGTCCGGCACGGCGGCGACCTACGATCTCTCCGCTCAGGCCCTGTCTGAAAACATCTCGGGCGGCCTCTTCACCGGCAGCTCCACCGACTGGAACGGCAAGGGTGTCAGCGTCTCCTTCTCCAACAACAGCGTGACCGTCCCCGCCAAGGGCGAGGCCACCGTTGGTATCGACGTCACCCCCGGCAGCCAGTTCGCCCAGTGGGTGAGCGCGAACGCCCCCTCGGGCACCTTCCTGGACGGCTTCGTGCGCTTCACGGCTCGCACGAATGGCCAGTCCGACATGACCGTGCCCTACCTGGGCTTCTACGGATCCTGGGGCACGCCTTCGATCTTCGATCAGATGCTCTCCGAGGGTGACGGCCACGCTGCTTCCTCGGCCATCTACAACGGCCAGAACGGCAGCCTCCTCGGCTACAACCCCCTCGTCAAGGGCAGCGAGCGCGAGGGTCGTCCCAACGCCGACCGCTACGTGATTTCCCGTTCCACGGCCTCGGGCGCGCCCACGGCTATCACTCCTCGCACGGGCACGCTGCGGTCCGTCCACACGATGACCACGACCTACGCGAACGAGGTCGGCAAGAGCGTCGCTTCCTTCACCTCCACGCAGAACTGGAAGTCGGTGTATAACTCCGACGAGCGGCGGATGACCTGGGTTGAGGAAAACCACGAGTCGCGTTCGATCAACCTCAACGACTACAAGTACTCGAGGCTGCCCGACGGCAAGTACACGCTGACGATCTCCGCCTCCAACGACGGCCCCTCGCCGACGAAGCAGTCCCTGACCTACAACTTCCGCGTTGACACCAAGGCGCCCGTCGTCGAGCGTGCCACGCTGAGCAACGGGGGTTCCACCCTCAACGTGGAGATCAGCGACGAGTCGCCGCTGGCTGGCTTCACGGTGAACGACCCGAACAGCGGCCAGTACATCTACAGCGACGTCATCCGTAACGACGCTGACCAGACCTACTCGAACGGTCGTTACCACTACACGGCTACCGTCGACATGAGCAGGGTGAGCGGCGGCAGCTCCAGCAAGCCCTACGTGCTCGCGTGGGACTACGGCCTCAACCACTCCAAGGCCACCACGATCGGGGCGGCTACCGGTAACGGCGGCGGCAACGACGGTGGCAACACCGGGGACCAGCCCGGTAACGGCGGCGGCGACAACGGTGGCAACACCGGGGACCAGCCCGGTAACGGCGGCGGCAACGACGGTGGCAACACCGGCGATCAGCCCGGTAACGGCGGCGGCGACAACGGTGGCGGCATCGGCGGCAACGTGTGTAGCCCCTCCATGGGTGGCCGCTGGGTGACCGACGGCTACCGCTGGGCGTGGCAGTGCAACAACGGTGCGTACCTGCGTAACGGCTGGTACCTCATCGACGGTCGCTACTACTACTTTGACGGCAACGGCTACATGCGCTCCGGCTGGGTGCGCGGTAGGGGTTCCTGGTACTACCTGGGCAACAACGGTGCCATGCAGACCGGCTGGGTCAAGATCGGTGGCCACTGGTACTACCTGGGTTCCGACGGTGCGATGTACAGCGGTACCCGCACGATCGATGGAAACTCCTACGAGTTCAGCGAATCTGGCGAGTGGATCAAGTGATCTGACGTCTTCTTCGTGAAACATACCGCCTGGGCCCGGGAACGCTAGTGCGACAGCGTTCCCGGGCCCAGGCCTCGTTTATGGACGGGAACGATGTCGTTCGTGAAACGGTGTCAAACTCGCGTGTTGTGTCGTGTACCCTACGAAGTAATGACCGATGGGTCGGACTTTGTACTGCGCCCGTGCGGTCTGTCATCAACACATGGGAGTTTTACGACTATGACACCGAAGAAACCAGTGGTGTTGCTTGCCCTCGCTGGGGCGTGCGCACTCGCGGTCGCGGCTCCGGCTGCCCTTGCGGCACCGCCCGCCCCCGTCACCCCGCAGCCCGCGCCGTCCACGACCGAACCGATCATTCCGGTCGGCGACGTCGACACCGCGCTGACCTCGAAGAACGGACAGACCCCGGCCGCTGCGCCGACCCAGGCCTCTGCTGCTGAGGACTCCACGCGCGTCGTTGGCATCATCGTCGAGCTGGCGAGCGGCACCGACCGCGCTGCCGCCCTCGCCGCCATGAACGAGGCCGTGGCTGGGGTTGACCCGGGTGCCTCCGCCGAGGTGAGCCGCGAGTACACCAATGCCTTTAGCGGATTCGCGCTGAAGGCCCCCGCCGGGTCGCTTGACGCGATCCGCAGCGTGAACGGCGTGAAGGCCGCGTTCCTCGAGCGTGAGATTCAGGTCGCCGATAACGTGACGCCCGACGCCGAGGGCGGTTTCATGGCCGCGCGCCTGGCGGGCCAGAATCCCGACAACCTGAGTGCCCAGCTCATCATGCACGCCGACCAGGTGTCCCAGAAGGGCGCGGGCAAGGTCATTGCCGTCATCGACACGGGCGTGGACATGACCCACCCGGCCTTCGCCGGTGCCCTGTCCGGGACTCCCGCCCTGGATGCGGGAAAGGTGGCCTCCCTGGCCGCCCAGCTGGGTGCGGGCAAGACGGGCACCTACGTCTCCGAGAAGTTCCCCTTCGCCTACGATTACGCGGACGATGACGCCGACGCGTCCCCGGCGGGTTCCCACGGCACGCACGTCGCTGGTATCGCCGCGGGTAACGCAGGTGAGATTATGGGCGTGGCCCCCGACGCGCAGATCATCGTCGCGAAGGTTGAGCGTGACCGCGGCGGTATCCCGGACTCCGCGCTGCTGTCCGCCCTGGATGACATGGCGGTCCTGCGCCCCGATGTCGTGAATCTTTCGCTCGGCCAGACGGCCGGCATGGACAACGCCGCCGACAGCGTCTACGCGGGAATCTTCGAGACGCTGCAGGAGAAGGGGGTCGCAGTCGACGCGGCCGCCGGTAACGAATTCTCCGCAGGCTACGGCAACAACTCGGGTAAGAACCTGGCCTACGCCTCCGACCCCGACTCCTCGACCCTGGACGAACCCGCTTCCTACGCCCCCGTGGTTGCCGTTGCCTCCCTCGATAACGTGCTTCAGGCCAACGGCTTCAAGGCGGCCGGACGAGACATCGCCTACCAGCGTGCGCGCGCGGAGAACGGCGACAAGATCGCTGACATCGCCGAGCTGCCCGCTGGCGACTACGAGTACGTTGACGGTGGAATCGCCTCCGAAGACGACGTGAAAGCTCTCAAGGAGAAGTACCCGGACGGACTGGCCGGTAAGTTTGTGCTCGTGTCGCGCGGTAAGCTGACCTTCGACGCTAAGGTGTCGAACCTTGCAGACCTCAAGCCCGCTGGCGTCCTCGTCTACAACAACGTCCCGGGCGACGCGCTCATGGTCATGAGCCTGTCGACGCTGAGTGTGCCCGCCGGTTTCATGTCGCAGGCCGATGGTCAGGCCATGCTGGCCGCCGCCGACCATCACCTGACCCTCGTTGAGGGCATGACGATCACGCCCAGCGCCAAGCACTCAATGTCCGGCTTCAGTTCGTGGGGCGTCACCCCTGATCTGCGGCTCAAGCCCGAAGTGACTGCCCCCGGCGGCAACATCTATTCCTCGGTGCCTGACGGCGCATACGGGTTCATGTCCGGCACGTCCATGGCGACGCCTCAGATCGTCGGCGTGAGCGCCGTCGTGCTTGAACGTGTTCAGAACGATCCGCTCTTCGCCTCGATGAGTGATCGCGAGAAGGTGGACGTCGTCCAGAACCTCATCATGGGCACAGCCACCCCCGTCGTCGATCCGCTCCAGGACACCGGTGCCTACTACTCTCCGCGTAAGCAGGGATCCGGCCTGGTGAACGTTCTGGCTGCTACGACCTCGTCCGTGTACCCGACCGTGAAGGGTGCCCCCGAACAATCCCGACCCAAGGCCGACCTGGGGGATGGCACGAAGGGCTGGCACTTCGACGTCGTCCTGCACAACCTCTCCGACGCCTCGGCGACCTATGAGATGAACTCCCAGGCGCTTTCCGACATCGTGACGGACGGCTTCTTCAGTGAGCGCTCCTCCGATTGGCGTGGCAAGGGCGTGGAGATCGCCTACTCCGGCGCTGCCTCGGCCACCGGCGAGGGCGCGACCGTCACTGTGCCCGCGAAGGGCGAGGCCACCGTCGGCATCGACGTCACCCCCGGATCCGCGTTCGCCCAGTACGTGACAGACAATGCGCCGTCGGGTACCTTCCTGGACGGCTTCGTGCGCTTCACGTCGCGCACGCAGGGTCAGCCCGACCTGACCGTCCCCTACGTGGGCTTCTACGGCGACTGGGGTAAGCCCGCGATCTTTGACCAGCTCGCCTCTGAGGGCGATGGGCACATTCTGGCCTCGGGCATCTACGACGGGGCGAACGGCAGTTCGCTGGGCTACAACCCCCTCGACGATGTGACAAAGCGTGAGGGTCGCCCCAACGCCGGGAATTACGTGATCTCCCGCGCCGATTCTGTGTATGCGCCCCATGCCGTGTTCCCTCGAACGGGAACCTTGCGTTCCGTTCACACGATGACGACAACCTTCACGAACGCTGCTGGCGAGGTCGTCGCCTCGTACACGTCTCACCAGAACTGGAAGTCCGCCCTGGACTCGAATGGGGTCATGACTGCGGTGGAGCAAGGCCATGCGTCCAGGGGACTGGACCTGACGTCCGACGAGTTCAAGAACCTGCCCGATGGCACGTACAAGCTGACGATTGCCGCCAGCAACGATGGCCCTTCTTCCGCCGAGCAATCCATCTCCTACGACTTCCGCGTCGACACGAAGGCTCCGGTTCTGGAAAGCGTGAACGTGGACCTCGGGGATGTCGTCGGTCCTACCCTCGACCTGCAGATCAGCGACGAGTCCCCCATTGCGGGCTTTACTGTCCACGATCCCGGCAGTGGCCTGTGGTTCTACCGTGATGTCATTGATAACAGTTCCAATCAGTGGTTCAACAATGGTAGGTACCACTACAGCCTGAGCCTCGGCCTGGGTGAGCTTGAGGACGGGTGGACTGCGCAGGGTGGCACGGGCGACATCGTCGCTCACCCCTATGTCATGGCGTGGGACTACGGCCTCAACCACTCCGAGGCCGTCACGATTGACCTGCCTTCCGACAACGAGGGTCCGATCGCTCCGTGCGTGAGTCCCACGGGCGGACATTGGGCCCACGACTCCACTGGCTGGTGGTACGCCTGTGCGAGCGGCACGGACTACCTCAAGGGCGGCTGGTTCACGATCAACGGCTCCGACTACCTGTTCGGTCCCAACGGCTACATGTCCACCGGTTTCCTCCAGCGTCCCTCCGGCGAGTGGGTCTACGCGGATTCCGAGGGTGCTCTGGTGGGCGGCTGGGTCAGCGACGGCGGCTCCTGGTACTACATGGATCCCGACACCAAGGTCATGCGCACCGGCTGGCTGCTCGATCGTGGTTCCTGGTACTACCTGCACGCCAACGGCGTCATGGCTATCGGCTGGGTGCAGGTGGATGGTTCCTGGTACTACCTGAAGGCCTCCGGGGCGATGGCTACCGGCTGGGTGAAGGTGGGCGACTCCTGGTACTACCTGTCCTACTCCGGCGCGATGCTCACCGGCACGCACACGATCAACGGACGCACCTACGTCTTTGACGAGTCGGGCGCGTGGATCAGGTGACCTGAGCGTCGGCGTCTGACGAAGAATTGGCCCGGGCCTCGGAACGTTGTTTTGTAAGCGTTCCGAGGCCCGGGTCCGGTTTATTAGTAAAATATTCTTCAATCGTTTCCCAATGTGAAACAAAGTTTGTCACAAGCCTTTTGTAAGGTATGTTGGGTGTGGCGGCCGACATGGCGCGGTCTTCACGCCCAAGGGCGGCCGCCTGTCGACACATTGGAGTTACGCACATGACAACGAAGAAACCTACGGCGCTCCTCGCGCTCGTCGGCGCCTGTGCGCTGGCGGTCACGGGGCCCGCGTCCCTTGCATCTCCGCCGACGCCCACGGCGCCCCAACCCACCCAGGACGCCCAGGCCTCGTCCCTGCCCGTGGGTGACATCGACACCGCGCTGACCTCGAAGAACGGCGAGACCGCGACGCCCGAGGCGGACGCGACGGTGAACGACCAGGATCCGGCGCGCGTCGTCGGTATCATCGTCCAGCTCCAGGACGGAGCTGACCGCAGCTCCGCGCTCGCCTCCATCAACGAGGCCGTGGCCGGGGCCGTCCCTGGATCCGCCGCCACGGTGGAGCGCGAGTATGACAACGCTCTGGACGGCTACGCCCTCAAGGCACCCGCTGGGTCACTCAGCGCGATCCGAGCCGCGAATGGCGTCAAGGCCGCCTTCATTGAGCGCGAGACCCCCGTCGAGGATGCCGACGACCAGGTCGCTGGCGAGGGAGCGACGAACTCCGCCCGTACCTCAACCCAGGACCCCGCCAACCTCAGCGCCCAGCTGATGATGCACGCCGACCAGATCACCCAGAAGGGCGACGGGAAGGTCATCGCCGTCATCGACACGGGCGTGGACATGACGCATCCGGCGTTCGCGGGCCCCCTCGGGGGGACCCCCGCGCTCTCGGCGGACAAGGTGGCGTCCCTGACCCCCCAGCTGGGCGACGGCAAGACCGGCACCTACGTGTCGGAGAAGTTCCCCTTCGCCTACGACTACGCGGATAACGACCCGGACGCCTCGCCGACCGGACAAGCCGGATCGCACGGCACGCACGTCGCCGGCATCGCCGCGGGCAACGCGGGCGAAATCGTCGGCATCGCGCCCGACGCGCAGATCATCGTCGCCAAAGTCGCGCGCAGCGTCGAGGGCGACATCACCGATTCCGGGCTGCTCGCCGCACTCGACGACATGGTGATCCTGCACCCCGACGTCATCAACCTGTCGCTCGGCCAGCTCGGAGGTATGGACAACGAGGCCGACTCGGTCTACGCGACCGTCTTCAAGAGCCTGCAGGACGTGGGCGTGACCGTCAACGCGGCAGCCGGCAACCACTACACGGCCGGATACGGCAATACCTCCGGCAAAAACCTGCCCTTCGCGTCCGACCCAGACTCCTCCACCCAGTGCGAGCCAGCGACCTACTCCTCCGTGGTCTCCGTCGCCTCCGTCGATAACTCGCTGGCGCACAGCGCGTTCACCGTCGGCGACCGCGACATTCCCTTCCAGCGGGCCGGTGGCGCTAACGGTCAGAAGATGCCCGACCTGTCCGACCTGACCGGCGGCCCCTTCGAATATGTCGACGGCGGCATCGGTTCGGCCGAGGACGGCGCCGCGCTCAAGGCCAAGTACCCCGAGGGCCTGGCCGGAAAGATCGTGCTGGTCAAGCGAGGCTCTCTCACCTTCCAGACCAAGTTCGACAACATCGCAGGCTCCAAGCCCGCCGGCTTCATCGTCTACAACAACGTTCCCGGTGACTCCCTCGTCGTCATGAGCCTGGCGACGGACGGCGTGCCCGCCGCATTCATTTCGCAGGCGGACGGCGAGGCCATGCTGGCCGCCGCCGACCACCACCTGAGCGTTGCCCCCGGCAAGGTCGTCGCCCCCAGCTCGAAGTACTCCATGTCGAGCTTCTCCTCCTGGGGCGTCACCCCCGACCTGCGCCTCAAGCCCGAGGTCGCCGCACCCGGCGGCAACATCTACTCCTCGGTGCCCGGAGGCACCTACGAGTTCATGTCCGGCACGTCGATGGCGACCCCGCAGATGGCGGGCGTGAGCGCGGTCGTCCTGCAGCGCGTCCAGAATGATCCGCTGTTCGCGTCCATGAGCGCACGTGAAAAGGTTGACGTCGTCCAGAACCTCATCATGGGTACGGCCGCTCCCATCGCCGACCCGCTCCAGGACACCGGCGACCCGTACTCCCCGCGCAAGCAGGGCTCGGGTCTGGCGAACGTCCTGGCTGCCACGACCTCGTCCGTGTACCCGACCGTGGCGGGCGCCCCCGAGTCCTCCCGACCCAAGGCCGACCTGGGGGATGGGACCAAGGGATGGCACTTCGACGTCACCCTCCACAACCTCTCCGGCGTCGAGGCCACCTACGCCCTGAACACGCAGGCGCTCTCCGAGTTCGTTGAGGATGGGTTCTTCACCGGCCACTCCTCCGACTGGCGAGGCAAGGGCGTGGACATCGCCTACTCCGGCGCGGCCGTGAGCGGCACTGGCGAAGGCGCGACCATCACCGTCCCCGCCTCGGGCGAAGCAACCGTGGGCGTGGACGTCACGCCTCGCGCCGCCTTCGACTCCTACGTCGCGCAGAACGCGCCCAACGGCACGTTCCTCGACGGCTTCGTGCGCCTCACCTCGAAGACCGCGTCTCAGCCCGACCTGACCGTGCCCTACATGGGCTTCTATGGCGACTGGGGCAAGGCCCCCATCTTCGATGCCCTCGCCTCCGACGGGGGAGCGCACACCCTGGCCTCGGGCATCTACAACGGCACCACGGGCCAGCAGCTGGGATACAACCCCCTGGTCAAGGCCGACGCGCGCACCGGCACGCCCAAGGCTGACCGCTACGTCCTCTCCCGCGCCGAGGCCTCGGGCGCTCCCACGGTCCTCGAACCGCGCACCGGCACCCTGCGCAGCGTCCACACGCTCAACACCGTGTACGCGAACGCCGCCGGTGAATCCGTCGCCTCGTACGTGACCCACCAGGCCTGGAAATCCGGTGTTAACCCCAGCACCGGCAAGATGACCTGGGTCGAGGACGGCCACGAGCCCACGACCCTGGACCTGCGCTCCGACGCGTACAAGAACCTGCCCGACGGCGACTACACGCTGACACTCTCCGCGCACAACGACGGCCCCTCGCAGGCCGAGCAGTCGATCTCGTACAACTTCAGCATCGACACCACCGCCCCCACGGTCGACACCCTCGCATTCAGCAAGGACGGCGACGCGCCGCACGTCACCATCGCCGTGACCGACAACAAGCCCCTCGCGGGCATCGACCTGCACGACCCGGCCGACGGTCTGTGGTTCTACCGCCACATCTTCTCCGACACCGAGGGCGTCAAGGGAGACGACGGCAAGTACCGCTACAAGCTCGACGTCCCCATGTCCGAACTCTCCCAGGCGTGGACCGACCAGGGCGGCTCCGGCGACGTCATCGCCCACCCGTACCTGCTCGCATGGGACTACGGCCTCAACCACTCCGAGCCGCGCACCGTCGACCTGCCCACCAGCAACGAGGGCGCGAAGCTCCCCTGCACCGACCCCGCGGGCGGACACTGGGCAAATGACGCCACCGGCTGGTGGTACGTCTGCGCCAACGGCTCCGACTACCTGGCGAGCGGCTGGTACACCATCAACGGCTCCGACTACCAGTTCGGCCCTGCCGGCTACATGATGACCGGGTTCCTCAAGCGCCCCTCCGGCGAGTGGGTGTACGCGGACGCTTCCGGCACCCTGCTGAGCGGCTGGATCCGCGACGGTGGCTCCTGGTACTACCTGGATCCCGCCACGAACGTCATGGCCACCGGCTGGCTGTCCCAGGGCGGCTCCTGGTACTACCTGGGCACCTCCGGCGACATGCACACCGGCTGGGTCAAGGTCGACGGTCTCTGGTACTACCTCTCCTCGTCTGGCGCGATGCACACCGGCTGGCTCCAGCAGGGCGGCTCCTGGTACTACCTGGGACCTGACGGCGCCATGTTCACCGGCACGCATACGATCAACGGCCGCACCTACACCTTCGATGAGTCGGGAGTTTGGCAGCACTAACGCCGCCTGCTTCTGATTCACGAGGCCTGGGCCCGGGAACGCTCCACCGCGGAGATTCCCGGGCCCACTCGCTGTTCCGCGCGTGGGCCCGCTGGTGCGCACGTGGGCCCGCTGTTCCGCACGTGGACCCGCTGTTCCATAGGTGGGCGGCCCCGCCCACGTACGGAACAGAGGGTTTGGTTGCGTATGAGCGGGTTTGGTTGCGTATGAGCGGGTTTGGTTGCGGATGAGAGGTCCTACGTGCGGATGAGGGGCAACGCGTACTGTGCCCCTGCTTGCATTAGACAGGCTGCCCAGACAGCCATAAATAGGCGCGCAAACACGGCTTGTCATGAGCGCCCCTGAGCTATGGTGAAGGTGATGGCCGACATAGTGTAGATGTCCCTGCACCCAGCGTCGGCCACCCACAAACGCATAGGAGTGCATCATGTCGATGAAGAAATCAGCTGTTCTCCTGGCGTGTGTCGGCGCATGGGCGCTCGTGGTCACGGGTCCCTCGTCTGTAGCGTCGCCGCCTCACGCCTTTCAACCCAACCCGGGTGCATCACCCACGCTAACCGCCCGCGCTGCCACGGCCTCGTCCCTGCCTGTCGGTGATGCCGACACAGCGCTGACCTCGAAGAACGGCGAGACCGTCGCGCCTGAACCCATACGCGCGGCGAGCGATGAAGACCCGGCTCAGCTCGTCGGGATTATCGTTCGTTTCCGGGAGGGGAACGAGCGTGAGGGCGTTCTTGCCTCGATTCGCGAGGCCGTGGCCGGTGTTGTCCCGGACGCGTCGGTTACGGTGGAATACGAGTATCGTCATGCCCTGCAGGGTGTTGCGCTGCGCGCACCCGCCGGGTCGCTGGAAGCGATTCGGGGAGTGAATGGCGTTGCGTCGGCCTTCTTTGAGCGCGAGAGCCGAGTGTGGGGCGGTGCCGACAGAGAGGGAGGAATCCGCACGTCGAGGCTGGCCACCCAGGATCCCGACAACCTCAGCTCCCAGGTGATGATGCGCACCGACCGAGTTGCGCAGAAGGGCGAGGGGATGGTCATTGCCATCGTCGATACGGGCGTGGACATGACCCACCCGGCCTTGAACGGCGCTCTGTCGGGTTCGCCCGCGCTCGATTCGGAGAAGGTAGCGGCCCTGCTTCCTCAGCTTGGGGAGGGTAAGAACGGCACATACGTGTCCGAGAAATTTCCCTTTGCTTACGACTACGCGGACGGTGACAACGATGCCTCGCCGGCACCCGACGACTCCGGTTCACACGGCACGCATGTCGCTGGCATAGCCGCGGGTAACGCCGACAAGATTATGGGCACGGCTCCCGAGGCGCAGGTCATCGTCGCGAAAGTCTCGCGCAGCAAGACTGGAGAATACCCGGACTCCGCGCTGCTGGCCGCGCTGGATGACATGGCGGTGCTACGTCCCGACGTCGTAAACCTGTCGCTCGGCCAGACCGGCGGCATGGATAACGAGGCCGACTCGGTGTACGCGAGCGTCTACAAGAACCTGCAGGACGCCGGGGTGAGCGTCAACGCCGCCGCGGGTAACGAGTATTCGGCCGGGTATGGCAACCTGTCGGGCACCAACCAGGCCTACGCCTCCGACCCCGACACGTCAGTGTTGTGTGAACCCGCGTCCTATCCCTCCGTGGTGGCCGTGGCCTCGATCGAGAACGGAACTGCCTACGCCGCGTTCACCGCTGCCGGTCGGGACGTCGCATACCAGCGTGCGCGCGGCTTCGAGGGCGAAAGTGTCGCCGACCTGTCGGACCTACCTCCCGGCGAGTATGAATACGTGGACGGAGGTGTCGGGACAGCCGAGGACGCCACGGCCCTGACGGCACAATACCCGGAGGGATTAGGTGGAACAATCGTCCTGGTCTCGCGCGGCACCCTGGATTTCCAAGACAAATTCGACAATATCGCCCCGCTCAAGCCAACAGCGATACTCGTGTACGACAACGAGCCCGGCGACGCGCTCCTCATTATGAATCTGTCAACCCTCGATACTCCCGCCGCCTTCATCTCACAAGCGAACGGACAGGCCATGCTCGAGGCCGCCGACCATCACCTGACCATCGTTGAGGGCAAAGTCCTGGAACCCACCAGCTCCTACTGGATGAACGAATTCTCCTCGTGGGGTGCCTCTCCCGACCTACGCCTCAAGCCCGAGATCGCGGCACCCGGCGGTAACATCCTCTCCTCCGTTCCCGGAGGCGACTACGACCACTTCTCCGGCACGTCCATGGCGACTCCGCAGATGTCGGGTATTAGTGCGATTGTCTTGCAGCGTGTTCAGTCTGATCCTCTGTTTGCGTCGATGAGTGCGCGTGAGAAGGTGGATGTTGTTCAGGATCTCATTATGGGTACCGCCCGTCCCCTGACTGACGCGTCCCAGGGCAGTGGGGTGCTGTATTCTCCGCGTAAGCAGGGTGCTGGCCTGGTTGACGCTTTGGCGGCTACGACCTCGTCTGTGTATCCGACCGTGAAGGGTGCCCTCGAGCAGTCTCGGCCCAAGGCTGACCTGGGGGATGGTACGACGGGCTGGCACTTCGACGTCGTCTTGCATAACCTGTCTGACGCGGAAGCGACTTACGAGCTCGGCTCCCAGGCGCTCTCCGAGGTCGTCGACGGCGGCTATTTCACGGAGCACTCCTCGGATTGGCGAGGTCGTGGTGTGGATGTGTCGTATAGCGGCGTGGCCGTGTCTGGCATCGGTGAGGGCGCGACCGTCACTGTGCCCGCGAAGGGCGAGGCTACCGTCGGCATCGACGTCACCCCCGGATCCGCGTTCGCCCAGTACGTGACAGACAATGCGCCGTCGGGTACCTTCCTGGACGGCTTCGTGCGTTTTACCTCGCGTACCGAGGGGCAGCCTGACCTGTCCGTGCCCTACCTCGGGTTCTACGGATCCTGGGGCAAGCCGGCCATCTTCGACGCACTCGCCTCCGACGGTAAGGGACACATGCGGGCCTCGGGCCTCTACGACGGCGAAACCGGTACCCCCCTCGGCTTCAACCCCGTCCAGCGACCCAGCGAGCGACCCGAGCGACCCGACGCCTACGGGTACGTGATTTCCCGGGCCGAGGCCTCGGGCGCACCCCGGGTCCTCGAACCGCGCACGGGCACGCTGCGCGGCGTGCACACCCTGACGACCACCTACACGAACGAGGCTGGGGAAGTGGTCGCGTCCTTCGAGCAGCACCAGAACTGGAAATCCGTGTTCGATCCGCTCACGACGGAGGTGTCGTGGGTTGAGCGTGAGCACGAGTCGACGGCCCTGGACCTACGCTCCGAGGCATATAAGGACCTGCCGGACGGGGAATATGCGGTGACGGTCTCCGCACACAACGACGGACCGTCGCGCACCGAACAATCCATCTCCTACAAGTTCCGTATCGACACGACCGCACCCGTCATTGAGGACGTGCACTACTCCGGCAAGGGTGACGACACGGTCGTTACTCTCACCATCGTTGACTCCTCGCCGATGGCTGCCTTCGACCTGCACGACCCGGCCGACGGCCTATGGTTCTACCGACACATACTCTCCGACGCCGACCAGATCGCTGACAAAGATGGCAAGTACCGCTACGAGGTGGACGTTCCGCTCTCCGAAATCTCCCGCGCGTGGGTGGATCAGGGCGGCACGGGACCCGTTGTGTCCGACCCGTACGTGCTGGGCTGGGATTACGGCCTCAACCACTCGTCGGCGGTGACCGTCAACCTGCCCACCGGACGTCCGAGCAATCCTCCGTTCTGCGCCGACCCCACGGGCGGCCATTGGGTGAAGGGAAGCGGTGGCTGGTGGTACGCGTGCGCCGACGGGTCGACCTACCTGGCCAACGGCTGGTTCACGATCAACGGCTCCGACTACAGCTTCGGCCCCGACGGTTACATGATGACCGGGTTCCTCAAGCGCCCCTCCGGCGAGTGGGTGTACGCGGATGCCTCCGGCACTCTGCTGAGCGGCTGGCTTCGCGACGGCTCCTACGGAGGGCTGTACTGGTACTACATGGACCCTGCTACCAAGGTGATGCGCACGGGTTGGCTGTTTGATCGCGGCTCGTGGTACTACCTGGGTGACTCCGGCGACATGCACACCGGCTGGATCAAGATCGATGGTCTCTGGTACTACCTGAAGCCTTCGGGTGCGATGCACATCGGCTGGCTCCAGCTCGGAAATGCGTGGTACTACCTGTCTCCCTCCGGCGCGATGGTGACCGGTGCACAGGTCATCGACGGCCGAGTATATTCCTTTGACACATCTGGAGTATTGCGGCGCTAACGCCGCCTGCTTCTGAATCACGAGGCCTGGGCCCGGGAACGCTCCACCGCGGAAGTTCCCGGGCCCACCCGCTGTTGCGCACGTGGACCCGCTGTTGCGCACGTGGACCCGCTGTTCCGCACGTGGACCCGCTGTTCCGTAGGTGGGCGGTCTCGCCCACGCACGGAACAGCGGGTTTGGTTGCGGATGAGAGGTCCTACGTGCGGATGAGGGGCTGTGGGTACGTGGTCGTGGATGCCGCGCACGTCGCTTGTTGTCCTGCGGTATGTTGGATGTATCTGCCGATACAGCGGCGACGACGCAACTGCCTCGGTCGCCTGTGAATGCGAAGGAATACACCATGTCCATGAAGAAACCAGCCGCCATCCTTGCGGGCGTCGGAACGTGTGCGCTCGCGGTCGCGAGCTGTTCCGTGTCCTCTCCGCAGACGCCCTCCGCCCAGTCCGACCCTGGCGCGGACTCGCAGCAGTCTGCTCCCCAGTCCGCTCCTCAGTCGGCTCCCCAGTCGGAGCCGCAGTCCGGCTTGACGGCCCCCATGCTGCCGGTGGGTGACGCCGATACTGCGCTGACATCCAAGGATGGGCAGGACGGTCCGGATGTGCAGAGCGGTGCCCCCGCGCCGTCTGGCGATGCCGAGGCAGCGGAACCTGTCGTCGTCATCGTCCACCTTGAGGAGGGTGCTGATCGTGAGGCGACCCTTGCTTCCATCAACCAGGCCGTGGCCGGGGTTTATCCGGATGCGACCGTCGAGGTCGAACGCGAGTATAAGAACGCCTTGCAGGGCTACGCGTTGCGCGTGCCTGCGGGTTCGCTGGATGCGATCCGTGGAGTGAGTGGTGTGAAGTTGGTGTCCATCGAGCGTGAGACACGCGTCCAGTAGTTGTCCTGTAGGTGGTGGTCGGGTGAGCTTGTGAGGTCGCCCGACCACCTTTTTGTCTCTGCATACACGGAATCATTAAGTTTGACAGCATGGTAGTAATGAACAAATAGCAGTCATGAGTAGCTTGTCAGTTATGCTGTCGTGTTAGGGTGCTCCTGGTGATCGGCGGAGAGGATACGTGGCAGTGTTCCCGCTCGATCGCCCATGATTACAGAGGAGCAGAATATGTCCATGAAGCAAACAGCTCTCGCGCTGGCATGTGTTGGCGGGTGTGCGCTTGCGGTTGTGAGTCCGTCGTTCGCCGCGTCGGCGACCGCCTTCCAGTCCGGTGCTTCGCCTGCGGTGGTCGCCCAGGCGGCCATGGTTGGAAGTGAGAACCGTCCGTCGGAGAATGTCGAGGTTGTCGTGCGCCTCGAGGAGGGCGCTGACCGCGCGGCTGTGCTCGCCTCGATTAGGGAAGCTGTGGCCGAATCTTTCCCCGGTGGATCCGTCGAGGTCGAGTATGAGTACGAGAACCTCGTGCAGGGCTTCGGGCTGAGTGTGCCCGACGGATCCGTCGAGGTGATTCGGGGCGTTAGTGGCGTGCAGTCGGCCGACTACGTGTGCGCGAACCGTCTTTGGTAGTGTGCCCGCCATCGACGAGGCCGTGGCCGGGTGTTCCGGTCGCGGCCTCGTTTGTTGTGGGGATGCCTGCTTGTGGCGGGATGTTGAATATTCTGTTGCGCCCTCGGTGATGTATGCGCGCTGTGGCACTATTTCTAGTTGCTTCAAATTAAGATAAAATTAGAAGTAATTTGAAGTTCGTGTGAATGGAGTAGCCATGAAGACTCCTATCCCTCCGCCTTATCGGCTTGGTGAGCTGCGTGAACGAGTCATCACCAATCTGATGGCTATGGATGATGATCGTCGTCTCCCCGTTATTGCTGTGCTCGCTGGTGGGCTGGATGATCCGGAGTATCGGCCGTGGGAGTATTACTTCCGTGCTGAGCCGGTGCCAGAGGGGCTTAGCCGCGAGGCGTGGTGGTACGCGGTGCGCACTGCGCGTGCCTTGACGGCCCGGCCCACTCCCTTCGTTATGAAGGACGGAACGCGCCTGACGTTTAATCTCCCAGATCGCTTCTTGAGGTTGAATGAGGAAATTACGGCGCAGGCGCGTGGTCAGGTGGAGCTTCCGGGAGAGGTGGCGACGCAGGGGATGAGAGATAGGTATCTGATTAACTCTCTCTACGAAGAAGCGATCACCTCCTCCCAGATGGAGGGGGCTTCGACCACAAGGCGCGATGCGAAAAAAATGCTCCGAGAAAAGAAGGATCCGCGTGATCGCTCAGAGCGGATGATCCTCAACAATTTTCTCGCTCTCGAATATGTGCGCGATCACTTGGGTGAGGAGCTCACTCCTGAATTCATCTGCGGGGTCCATCGCATCGTGACGGATGGGACGCTCGATGAGGCGGAGGATGCAGGACGCTTGCAGCGCCAGGGTGAAGAGCGAATTCGTATCTATGGGAGTGAGGGCGATGATCAGCTGTTGCATGTGCCGCCGCCAGCCGAGGAGCTGCCCGAACGACTCAAGCGTCTGTGCGACTTTGCCAATGGTGTGGGTGAGTATGCCTCGCAATATGTGCCGCCCCTGGTGCGGGCACTCATCGTGCACTTCATGATGGGCTATGATCACTACTTCGTCGATGGTAATGGGCGCACGGCCCGCGTGATTGCGCAGTGGGTGATGCTGCGCGAAGGCTTCTTCCTCATGGATTTCGTCCCGGTTTCGAGGCTGCTGCGCCAAGCGCCTGCCCAGTATGCGCGATCCTTCCTCGAGGTTGAGCAGGATGAGGGGGACCTTACCTACTTCCTGATCTGGCATGCGCATATTATCCTGCGTGGAATCTGTGAGCTGCACGATTACCTGGCGAGAAAGTCCAAGGAAATGGAACAGGTGAAACATCTCCTGAGGCTCACCGATCTCAATAATCGACAGATCGGGGTCATTGAGGAAGCGTTAAAGGACTCTGCTATCACCGTGACAGCTGCAGCTCATGCCAACAAGTACAGGGTGACGCAGCAGACGGCGCATGCTGATCTGCGCGGTCTTGAGGACGGGGGATACCTGATGCGTACCAAGCGCGGTCGCAGCTTCGAGTGGTACCCGGTCACAGATCTCCAACGCCGGGTTCGGGGTGCCGAGGCGTAGCGAAGTTCCATGATCGACATGGTCGTTAGGTTGTGCGACGCAGCGTGGGGTCTTGTTGTAGGAACTGTTGCAAAAGGCAACTTCTAGTTGCTTCAAATTTGATCCAAATTAGAAGCAACTAGAAGTAAGCCTCCCCGTGCCGTCGTACCTCGGTGTCGCTCATGCCCCAGCCCCGGCCTCGTGCAGAGTGAGGCGCAGTCAACTCGCGGTGTGCATCTGAGTGCCACCACGGCACGTGCAAAGAGGCGCGAATCCGGCGCACATCCCCAGCCTCAGGGCCGAGGTCCGGAAAGCTAACGCTTAGATCAGATCCTTCTTCTCCATGTACTTCATGGCCAGCCAGCCAAACGGGATGCGCCCGTAGAAGGTGACGAGACGGTAGAGCAGCGCGGTGGCAATCGCGACCGAGGAGGAGACGCCCGCGACTGTCAGACCCGAGGTGAGTGCCGTTTCGACGGTACCGATACCACCCGGGGAGGGGATGAAGGAACCCGCTGCGTTCGCGGTCAGGTAGGTGATAGCAACCGTTGAGAAGTTCAGCGAGCCACCCATGGCGACCATGGCGGTCCAGAACGCGCCCACGTAGCCGATGTTCATGAGCAGGTTGCCAGCCACGACGGCGGCCAGGCGACGAGGTTGTCCGATGATCCACAGGAGACGCGGGTAGACCTGCTGCCACGTTGGCTCGATCTTGGCCCAGATCCAGCGGCGTACCTTTGGGACGGCCATGATGACGCCGACCGCGAGCATGACGACCGCAACGACCGCGAGGATCGTGCCGTAGGGGAGTGAGACGGACAGGGATGAACCCGCGCTGACCATGACGAGCAGCAGGAGGATGATCGTGATGAGCGCCTGCGAGATCTGCATGAGCGTCACCGTCGTCACGGCAGCGGCGGTGGGGACGCGGCGTTTGCGCAGGTAGCGCAGGTTCAGGGCGGCAGGACCCACACCGGCGGGTGCGACGACCGTGATGATCGAGGCGGCCACCTGCGCGATGAGGGTGTCGCCGAAGCGCAGCTTCTCGGGGGACAGGGCCATGAGCGGCACGGCCGAACCCACCCAGATCAGGCAGGCTAACGCGGCGGACGCGGCCATCCACCACGGGTTCGCGCTTTTCACCGTGGAGACGAGGTCGTTGAAGTTGAGAGAGGAGACGACGATGAAAACCGCGATGAATGCGACCGCGATCGTCAAGATCGTGCGCGGGCGGAAGCGCTGCAGGTCGGCTGTCGGGGCGGACTCGGCCTCGGAGTCACCCACGAGGGCGGCGCGCAGATCGCTGAGCAGATCGGATCGGCGCAGCATCTGGTTCACCGATGCGGGCAGGACCGGCTTCTGGATGACGGGCGCGCACGCGATGAGGGTCTCGTCGCCGACGCAGCGTCGACCGGCCTCAAGCGCACGTTGGGGACCCACTGCCAGGGCGGTCAGGACTAGCATCTGGGCGATGTCGATGGACTGGTTGAGTTCAGTCGTCGCGACCTCGCCCGAATCCCAGTCGAGCAGCCACACGTCGGAGGACGCGTCGACGACGACAGCCTCGGGCGTGAGGGCGCGGTGCGAAATGCCCCGCGTGTGCGCGTACCGCAGCTGTTCCCACGCACGATCCAAGACCTCGTCCGAGGCCCGCTCGCCGAGCTCCGTCAGCGGCGTCGTTGGGGGCAGAGCGGAGAGCACCATGATGATCGAGTCGTTCGCCGAGGCGATCGCGATGGGTTCTTGCGTGAAGACGCCGGCGCGCAGAGCCTGCAAGGTTGTGAACGAGGAGCGTTCCGCCTGGGCCTTGAGGGAGGGGGAGACCCAGCGGCTAATACCGCGCAGGCGCAGGTTGTTCCACATCTCGAGGAGGGTGCCGGTCAGCTCTTGACCGGGGTCCATGACGATGAGTTCGTAGGTCAGCCCGGTGTCGCTCCACACCTGGTAGTGGCGGTTGTGGTCGGGGTCGGGGCGTCGCGTGATGGTGATGCCTATGTCGCCCAGATCGGCGGGTACCTGTGTGAGGCGTCCGCGGGCGTTCTCGGCGACCGCCCATGTGGACAGCGGTTCGATGGTGGTGTCCAGGTCGGTGCGCACGATCCGCGAGGGCGTGATGCCGATGCCGAGGAGCGCCTCGACGAGGGTGACCCCCTTGGCTCTCTGGTCGTCGTAGCCCATGATCCACCGCGATCCTGAGCCGAACGCACGGCCGAGGAACACGGAGATGAACGCGACGGGCAGGGTCATCGAGGAGCGCAGGACGCCTAGGATCAGGATGACCCACACGCCTATCCAGCCCCAGCGAATGGCTCTCATCGATTGGGCTTCGCCTGCTGAGGTGAACATGGCGCACAGGGTGACGAGTACCAGGTTGATGGCGATCACGAAGCCGCTCCTGTGGCCCTGTGTGGCGATGAGCCGGTCCACGCTCAGGGGGATGGTGAGGTAGGCGGGCAACAGACCGGTGAGGATGGCGATGATCCAGCCGCCGACGGCGGCGACGACGCTTGTGACGATGACCTGGATGATGGTGTGCAGGCGTTTTCTCAGCGCAAGGGAGATAATCACCATGATCGGCGTGATCAGGATGATGAGGCCCTCAACGAGGTTGACGGGCAGGATCAGGATCTGGCGGATGAGCTGGAATTGCAGGACGTCCATGGTGACGCCGCGCGTCGTGGCGCTGGCGACGGTGCCGATGGTCCAGATGATGAGGATTGCGAGGATCGAGATGACGATGTCGACGACGTCCTCGCGCCTGCGCTGGATGGTGAAGATGCGGTCGGCGATGTAGGCGGGCCGGGGGAGGCGGAGCCTGCGGGCGGGGACGGGCAGCGCGACCTCGCCGTTTTTGGCGCGCACGACCGTGTCCGAGGCAGGGGTGGCCTGTGCGTCCGCCGTGTCCTTCTCGGCGGGCGAGTCGGTCGGGGTGGGCGCGTGATCGGTTGTGGCTCCGTCGTGGCTCGCGTGTGTCGTCTTCCGGGTTCTCGCTGTGTTGGCTGCGGCGGACGCAGCGACGGTGACGAGGGTGGGGACGGCAGCGACGGTGGTCTGGTCGGCGGACGTTGCGCTCGCCTCGAAGGCCTCGTTCGTGGCGGCGCTGGGACCGGCCTGCTCGGGTGCAGGCGGTTCGGGCGCGGGGGGTTCGGGCGCGGGGGGTTCGGGTGCGGGCGGTTCGGGTGCGGGCGGTTCGGGTGCGGGCGGTTCAGTAACCGCGCGTTCGCCGGAGTCGGCTTCGGGCGCGGGTGGCGGGAGAATGGGGGTGATTGGTCTTGCGGCCTCCTCGTCGTCGGGGAGCGGGGGAGGGAGGATGGGACCCGTTGGTGTCGTGGCCTCCTCGTCGTCGGGGAGCGGGGGAGGGAGGATGGGACCCCTTGGTGTCGTGGCCTCCTCATCGTCGGGGAGCGGAGGAGGAGGTGCGTCGACGATTGCCGAGGCGGGGGGCGGGGGAGCGGGACTCTGCAGCGCGTTGACGGTGACGACCGGCGAGATGATGGCCGACTCGGGCACGATCGCGGCGGTGGGAGGGAAGCTGGGGGGTGTATTGGAGGAGGGGGCTGCGGTGGGGGGCACGACGATGGGGTCGAGGATTTCGGTCTTGTCTTCGGGGCCGGGGATGTCCGGTTTCTGGGCAGGGGTTGCCGTGGTCCCCGCACCGTTGATCATACCCATCAGGTCATCGACCCCTAGTGAGGACGGATCCTCCGCGGAAGAGGGGACGAACAGGATGTTCGTATCGACAACTGGGGGGTTGTCGTGTGACTCCTTGCGCTTCCTCATAGTGACTATCCTATATTCGCGGTCAACAAAGGTAGGGTTAGGGGGACATATTCCCGGCAGAAAAGGGCCTTATCGTGACCTGGTCTACACTCGCGGCAGCATCGGATCCGTCGATGCTTGACACAGTTATCGAGTGGTTTAAGAATCCTGAGACACTTCTTGTTGCCATGGGGCCGTGGGTCCTGTGGGGAACGATGCTCATCGTTCTTATCGAGTCCGGCGTTCTTTTCCCGGTTCTTCCAGGCGAGTCCCTGCTGTTTACTGCCGGCTTGCTGCACGACCGCCTTGGTCTGCATCTGCCCACTCTCATTGCCATGGTCGTCGTCGCCGCCTTCATTGGCGCGCAGATCGGCTACTTCCTGGGCGCGAAGTGGGGTCGCCGCTTCTTCAAGCCGGACGCGCGGATCCTGAAGACCGAGCACTTGGAGAAGGCTGAGCATTACTTCACAAACTACGGCGGACGCTCGCTCGTCATCGGTCGTTTCATTCCCTTCGTGCGCACCTTCATTCCGATCGCCGCGGGCATGGCCCGCTACCCCTATTCGAAATTCCTGGTATTTAACACGCTGGGTTCCGTCTTCTGGGGTGCTGGCTTCATCCTGGTTGGCTCGCTCCTGGGCAACGTGCCTTTCGTGCACGACAACCTGACGCTCATCCTGGGTGTCATCATCCTCGCGTCGGTCCTGCCCGTCATCATTGAGATGATCGGCAAGCGTCGGTCTTCTGCTGAGAAGGAGTAACACGTGCTGGCCTGGTGGATGCTGGTTCCGACCCTGTTGGCCATGATGGTCGCCCTGGTGCTGCCGGGGTTCATGTGGCTGCGCGCGGGGGTGCGCTCGTCGCTCGTCGCAATCGGGGCGGCACCGGCGTTCACCTTTGGCCTGATCACTGTCCTGACGGTCCTCTATCCGGCGCTCGAGATCCCGTGGGAGGCTTCCACGGTCATGCCGGTCCTCGGCATGAGCACCGTCGGCGGTGCGGTCGCGTGGGGCCTCAGCTACTTTCACCGAGTTAACGGCGGGTTTGCCCTCAACGGGGTGCCTTTCCGCGAGGCCATCGGTGTGCGCGTGCCGATCGGCGGACGTCAGGCGGCAATCCGCGCGGCGACGTGGGGCACGATCCTCGTGGGTTTCCTCCTGGCTGCCTGGCCGCTGCTGTCGGTTGCAGATCCCGCGAACCCTGTCCAGCAGTGGGACCCGACGTTCCATCAGAATGGCGTTCACGCGATCCTCTACGGCAAGGATGCCAGCCCTTTCGGTGGTCTCCATGAACTCTACGGTGGGCGGCGCGTCTACTACCCGACGGGCTGGCACGCGTTCGTCGCGCTCTTCGCCCGCTACGACTCGGTTGTCCAGGCTTCCAACGTGTCCTCCCTGGCCCTCATGGCCGTGTGGGTGATCGGCCTGGCGGCTCTGGTGTCCGTACTAACGGGTTCGCGCACGGCCCTCCTTGCGACTCCGATCATCGGCGGCATGCTGCACAACATGCCGGCTGACGCGCTGACCATGTATAACCAGTGGCCCAACTCGACGGGCACGGTGCTGGTCCCCGGCCTCGCTGCGGTCTTCATCGTCGCTGGTCGGCGCGCGGCCGCAGACCTGCGTTTCGGGGACGGCATCCGGTCTTTGATCCGCCGCATCCCCCAGGTTCTCTTCCTCCTCGTAGGCTGCCTCGGCCTCGTCGGTGCGCACCCCAGCGCTGCCTTCTCCCTCCTGGCTTTCCTCGCCGCGCCCCTTCTGTCTTCCATCGTCTTTTTCGCGCGCTCTGCGCTGGCGCGTGAGGGCCGAGGCCAGCTCACCGCCATCCTGTGGGTCGGCGTCGGCCTCGCTGTCCTCGCCTTGCCCCTGATCGCGCTCGCCTCACCGAAGATCCAAGCGATGGGCCGTTACCCGCGTCGAGGCAGTGGCTGGGGCGAAGCCTTCTCGCATGGACTCCTGCCCTACCCGCCGTTCGCGCAGACGACGAGCACGACGTGGTGGACGCTCATCCAAGTGATTCTCCTCGTCGCAGGTATCGTCGTCACCGCTCGCCTCCACACGTTGCTGCGACGCCCCGACCCGGTCGATGACCTGGCCGACGAGGCCCGTCTGGACATCGACGGTCGCGAGATCGAGACTATCCGACTGATGGATCGCAAGGAAGCCGCTCCGATGCCGGCCTGGCCTCTCGTCTCCTACCTGATTCTTGCTGTCCTCACCGGGCTCGCCTACGCCCCCGACTCTGCGCTGCGCACCTTCCTGCTCGCCCCCTGGTACAAGGACGGGCGGCGCATTATGGGCGTCGAGGACATCGCGCTGGCCGTCCTCATGGCCGTCGGCGTCGCGGCTATCGTCCACGGCATTCACGCGGCATGGACAATTTCTCTGCGTCGCATCCTGGCCGAGCGCGGCATCGAGGACGACGTCGAGGATGGTGTCGAGGCACCCCGCTGGCCGATCCAGGTGGGTATCCTCTCGCTCGTCGTTCTCCTGTCCGGCCTCGGCGCGATTGACGCTCGTGACTCCGCCGTCGCCTACGTGTACGACCCGACGCGCCTGGGCAAGCCCGGCATGGCTGTCAAGGGTGAACTCGCCATGCTGCGCCGCATGCAGTACACGACCGCGCCCGACGCCCTCATCGTCGGCGACCCCATCGCGGGTGCCGCCTACTCGGAGATGCTGGGCGGCCGCAAGGCCGTCTTCCCCCAGCTCAGCACGGTCAACGGTGATGGGGCCTCGCAGAAGGTCCTCACTCAGCACTTCCGTGACATCACGACCGATCCCGAGGTCTGCGAGGTCGTGCGCAACCTCGGCATCACACACTTCTACGAGGAAGAAGACGGTAGCTACTACAACTTCTTGCGCTCGAGCCGCAACCCCGGTTTCTACGGCGTCGACACTTCCAAGGGCTTTGAGCTGGTCGACGCGGGCGGTACCGCGAAGCTGTGGAAGATCACTGCATGCGGTTACGTCACCCCCGGCGGCGGCAGTCAGGCCTTCGCGGACGGGATCCGCTCCACCCAGCCGGGTGCCGATGACCCGGAGGAACCCCGGTCAGGCGACGAGTAGGCCACAATGCGCCCCTGAGCTGGGACTGAGTGCGCTCACCTCCGTCGCGTGTCGATACCCTTGACGCTATGACGACGAACATTCCCGGCCCCGCGCCCCTCGGTGACAAGCTCCGCATCGCGTTCCTCGGACCCTTCGGTACTTTTACCGAACAGGCCGTCCACCAGGTCGCGCCCGCCGGTGCCGTCCTCCTGCCGATGACGAGCGCCCCGCAGGCGCTTGCGGCTGTGCGCCGCGGCGAGGCCGACCGCGCCGTCGTCCCGATCGAAAACTCCATCGAGGGCGGCGTGAACGCGACCCTCGACTCCCTCTCGCACGGCGATCCCCTCGTGATCGTCGCCGAAATGCACGTCCACGTCGTCTTCCAGCTCGCAGTCCTGCCGGGCACGCGCGCTGAAGACGTCCGCCGCATCGGCACGCATCCGCACGCGTGGGCGCAGTGCCGCGGCTGGGTCGAGAGTACCTTCCCGGGCGCGATCCACGTGCCTGCGACCTCGACGGCGGCGGCCGCCGAGCTCCTCTCCGACGGTGACGCCTCCTTCGACGCTGCCCTGTGCAACGCGGTGTCCGTGAGCACCTACGGCCTCGAGGCCCTCTACCAGGACGTGGCCGACAACCCGGGCGCGATCACGCGCTTCGTGTTGGTCGCGCGTCCGGGCGCGGTGCCCCCGCCCACCGGCGCGGACAAGACGACCATCCAGGTGGCCCTGCCCGTCAACGAATCGGGCGCTCTGCTGACCCTCCTTGAGCAGTTCTCGGCGCGCGGCGTGGACCTCTCGCGCATCGAGTCCCGTCCGAGCGGCGACGGCCTCGGCAACTACACGTTCAGTATCGACATCGTTGGGCACATCCGCGAGGAACGCGTCCAGGCGGCCCTCGTCGGCCTGCACCGCTACTCGCCGGAGGTCCGTTTCATGGGGTCCTACCCGCGCGTCGACGGCGTGCGTGCAGCCGTTGTCCCCGGGACGACGGACGAGGCGTTCCGTGCGGGTCGCGCGTGGGTCGCGGATCTGCTGCGCGGCGGCGACGGCACGGGCAAGGCGGGCGGCTCTGCCCCCTCCTGGCCGCTGGCCTGACCTCCCGCATCCCGGCGATTCCGGGCGCGCATGAAGCAGGTCTGCACCATTTAGCAACAAGCTCAAATGTGGGTCAGTGGCGACACGCGCACGGATTTGGGCCGGGGCGCGCTGTATCACGGAGTGGGTCAGCTGGGCAGCAGCTCCATCCACGTGCGCTCGGCGGGCACGGCCACGTCCAGTGCGCCGGCCTGCATGCGCACGTGCATCGTGCGGGCCAAGCCGATGGCGTCGCCGTCCACCTGGCACACCTGCGGTTCGGTGGCCGTCACGGAGGCGCCTTTCGCCTGGCGGAATGCGACCGTGCCCGTCGACACGGGCAGGTTGATGGGGCGCAGGCCGATGAGCTGGCCGAGCATCTTCCACGTGACATCCGCCCAGCCGAGCAGGCCGACGTGCGCGTCGACCGCGATGACGTCGATCAGTCCGTCCGACAGGTTCGCATCGGGAGCGAGGACCAGTAGTTTCAATTCACCGGCGTTCGCAAACATGACCGAGCGTGCCTCGATGCGCGTGACTTCATCCGCCGACGAACGTGGAGAATCTTGACGACTGGAGGGGGCTGCGGCCTCGTCGACGGTCCGCCCGGACAGCTGGTCGCTCACGCCCAGCGGGTCGGGCGCGGTGGCGATGGGGGATCGCAGCATCAGGCGCGCCTTCATGCGCGGCACGCCCATCGCGCCCAGTCCCGCCCACACGTAGGCGATCCACCCGATGCGCTTCTTTAGCTCAGGGTCGGTGTCCGCCATCGTCGCGCCGTCGTAGCCCATGCCTGCGATGACGAGGCAGGCGTACTCATCGGTGCGTGGCTCGATGGACGAGGCCGTGGCGGGTTCGCGTTCCTCATCCTCAGTGCGGTGGGCGGCTCGGCGGGCAGCGTCGCGCAGTGCGCCTTCGGCGGGAAGTGCTGAGGGTTCGGTGGTGTCTTCGACGCGCACCCACGCCAAGTCCACGGGCCTGTGGTTGGCGTCTAGAGCGACAGCGAGTGCGTGTGCGGGGTCATCGGGAATGGAGAGGTTGCCCGCCAGGACGTTGCCGGTGCCGACGGGGATGATGCCCATGCGTACGCCCGATCCGGCCATGCCGGCCGCGACCGCGCGCACGGTCCCGTCTCCGCCTGCGGCGATGACGATGGATGCGCCTTCCTTGAGGGCATGCACGGCCTGCCCGGTGCCGGGGTCCTCGCGTGTGGTCTCGCGCCAGTGCACGTGGTCGATGCCAAGCTCCTTGGCCTTGCGGTTAATGAGGTCCTTGAAAGCCTGTGGATCGTCGTGCTTCGAGGGGTTCATGATGATCCACGGACGAGGCCTGCCGCGCTCCGGGTCGTCCGCCGTTGCCGGGATGGAAAGTGCCTGCCGTCTGCGATGACGTCTGGTGAGCGCCGTGACAGCGCGCGCGACGCCGATTGCTCCGGCTCCTGCAGCGGCTGCGAGTATCCACGGTGTAGCGTCCATGTGCACATCTTAGTCTGCCTGTGGATTAAGGGGTTGTGGACAGGCTGTGAAAGCTCTTTTCGTTGTGCCCCATAGTGGCTATGACCAGCTGTTGTGCAACGATGCTCATCGTTATACACACAGTTATTCACAAGAGGTGGATAACTTTTGGTATTTCTGTTGAATTGATCGGATGGTTGGTGCATAACCCTGGTCTCTGCTGCGGATTTGGCATCCGGCACGGTGGGGGACAGAGCCGGGCCACCTGGCATAGGATGGTTCCATGATTGATGTGCGTGCCCTGCGTGAAAACCCCGAACCCGCCCGCGCCTCCCAGCGTGCCCGCGGAGCCAACCCCGGCCTCGTCGATGAGATCATCGCGGCCGACGCCGCCCGCCGCGAGGCCCTGCAGGCCTTCGAGACGCTGCGCGCCACCCAAAAGGAGGTCTCCAAGTCCGTGGGTCGCGCCTCCAAAGAGGAGCGTCCCGCGATTCTGGCCAAGGCCAAGGAACTCGCTGAGCAGGTGAAGACCACCGAGGCCGCCGCGAACGCCGCCGACGCCGAGGCCGACCGCCTCGCGCGCCTCCTGCCCAACCTCGTTCTCGACGGCGTGCCCGTTGGTGGCGAGGACGACTTCGTGGTCCTGCGCCACGAAGGCCCCGCCCCCCGCGACTTCGCCGCCGAGGGCTTTGAACCCCAGGATCACCTCGCGCTCGGCGAGGGCCTGGACGCTATCGACACCAAGCGCGGCGCGAAGGTCTCCGGCGCACGCTTCTACTACCTCAAGGGCATTGGTGCCCGCCTCGAGCTGGCCATCATGACGATGGCCATGGACCAGGCGCTCGCGAACGGTTTCGTGCCGATGATGACCCCGACCCTGGTTACCCCGCAGATCATGGGCGGCACGGGCTTCCTCAACGAGCACTCCGACGAGATCTACTACCTGCCCGCCGACGACCTGTACCTGACGGGCACGTCCGAGGTGGCCCTCGCCGGCTACCACGCCGACGAGATCCTCGACCTGAGCGCCGGTCCCAAGCGCTACATGGGCTGGTCCACCTGCTACCGCCGCGAGGCCGGCTCCGCGGGCAAGGATACGCGCGGCATCATCCGTGTCCACCAGTTCAACAAGGCCGAGATGTTCAGCTACTGCCGCCCCGAGGACGCCGCCGAAGAGCACCAGCGCTTCCTCGCGTGGGAAGAGGAGATGCTCGCCAAGGTCGAGCTGCCCTACCGTGTCATCGACACGGCCGCCGGCGACCTGGGCACCTCCGCCGCCCGCAAGTTCGACTGCGAGGCCTGGCTGCCCACCCAGCAGCGCTACATGGAGGTCACCTCAACCTCGAACTGCACGACGTTCCAGGCGCGCCGCCTCGGCATTCGCGAACGCCGGGAGGACGGCATGGCCGCGGTCGCCACGCTCAACGGCACGCTGGCCACGACCCGCTGGATCGTTGCCTTCCTCGAGAATCACCAGCAGGCGGACGGCTCGATCTACGTGCCCGAGGCCCTGCGCCCCTACCTGGGTGGACTCGACGTCCTGACCCCCCTCGCTCGATGAGCCAAGAGCGCTTCCTGACGGTCCCCTCCTCCGGGGAAGTTGCCCGCCCCTTCGAGGATCTCCTCGACGAGGCCTCGGCCGCCTTGCCCGCCGACTTTCCGACGTCGGCGGGCCAGGTCCTGGTCGCGCTCGACATCGACGGCACGATCCTGACCCCCGCGGGGGCAACCCCGCGCGTCCTCGAGGGGATCCACGGCCTCGCCGCCGCGGGCGCTCACGTGCTCATCGCGTCGGGCCGCGCGCTCGAAGGCGTTACCCCGGTCCTCGATGCCTTGGGCTTCACGGATGGGTGGGCGCTGTGCAATAACGGCGCGACCCTCGTGCGTGTGAGCGGCGGGCAGTGCGACATCGTCGAGGAGCGCACCTTCGTGCCCGGTTCATGCCTGGAGGAGATTGCCTCCGCCATTCCGGGTGTCGTGTTCGCGTCGATGCCGCATCCCGACATTCTGCTGTCTGCTCCCTTCCCGAACAACGAGATCGAGGGCAGCGAGCATCGCATCGTGTCGATGGAGGAGCTGGCCTCCACGCCGACCCCGAAGATCGTCGTACGCGCCGCGGACATGGATCGCGATGTGTTTGACTCCGTTTTGTCCTCCCTGGACGTCTCGCGCACCCACGAGGTGTTCGTCGGATGGACGTCCTGGGCGGATATTGAGCCGCTCGGCGTGACCAAGGCAACTGGCCTGGAGTCACTGCGGGCGCGACTGGGCGTTCCCGCGGCGGGGACTGTCGCTGTCGGGGACGGTACGAACGACATCGCGATGATCGAGTGGGCGGCCTTCGGCGTCGCGATGGGGGGTGCCTCCGACGAGGTGCGCTCCCATGCCGATCACGTGACGGCGGCCGTCGAAAACGACGGTGCCGCCGCCGTCATGCACGCGATTATGCGCCGCTGCGGGGTTGCTGGCCGCTGAGCGGTGATTGCTAGCATTCTTCGATGGTTGCAAGCGCGCGTCAGTACGTGCCCATGTTTTTCGCACGTGGGCCCGCTAATTCGCACGTGGGCAGCCCTGCCCACACGCGTAATAGCGGGTTAAGGTGCGCAATAGAGGGTTAACGTGCATGATGTGGTGCCTGCAGCCAGTCGCCCATGATCGTGAAGGCGCGGTTCAGGTCCCCAATCTGGCAATGCTGTGCCATGTCTGGGTCCTCGGCCTCGTGGAAGACGCGCACGTCCAGCGACGCCGCGTTAGCCAGGACCCGGCGCACGTCTGCCAGGCGCTCGATGGGCACGTACTGATCCGCGTCGCCAGCAAGCACCAGGCATGGCTGATGAATCAGGCCCTCGAGGGGTTTCATCGTATAGTCGCCGAAGGCGTGCAGCACCTCGCTCGGTGTGCTCAGGCCCGTGAGGTGTCTGGCCTGCTGTAGCTTCCACGCCAGGTCCGCACTGAACCTCGGCGCGATGCGCAGCGCCGCGTCGATGAGCCATGCGGGACGAGCGTGACCGACCACGGCCTCGGCGAAGGGACGCAGAGGACGAGGCAGTGGCAGCGTCAGGCCGTCCAGGAGCCGGTACATCATGTCGAAGGCGATGACGTGGCTGATGCGCGGGCAGTGGGCGGCCGCGCGCATAACGAGGTAGCCGCCGAAGGACACGCCGAGCGCGGCCGCGCTCTCCACGCCGAAGTAGTCCAACACCGCGCTCGTCGGGCGCTCCCACTCCGGCTCGAGCGCCATGCCCGCCAGCGCCGCATGTCCCTGCCCCGGCCCATCGAACGCGATGATGTCGAATGGACGGGTGGGGAAGTAGGACGCGAAGTCAATGATCTCCTCCGCATAGCCATCGAAACCGTTCAGCATGACAAGTGTGTGCGGTGTGCCCGCGGGGGCCTGCGCGCGGGCATCCGGGTCTGCCTCCCAGCGCATCGCGGTGAGTTCGCCATCCCGGTAGGGGATCGTGTGACGGGTGAGGGCGAGGCCGTGGCGCGCCTCGTCGAATGCGGCCGACATGGCGTCGATGGCGCGGTGCTTGCGGGGGTCGGAGGTGGAGACGTAGAAGGCTGCCAGCTCGTGTAGGCGCCACGCGGCCTCCGCGTCGCCTTCGGCATCGAAGCGCTGCGCGAGCGAGTGAGCAAGTGCCGTGATGTCCTTCGTCGAGCGAATGCGAGGGAGCGCAGTGTCGGCGATGCGTGCGATGCCCTCGTGATCAAGCAGGGGAGCGAAGGTCCGATTGAGCTGGAGATCGAATTGCCGGTTGCCCGTGTAGTGAGTGAACATGCCTCGAGGCTACGAGCTGTGACAGCGGGCGGGGATGCACAATATCGCATGGAATGTCCATTACCGGACACACGCTACGAGAAGAGTAGGATAGGCCCACAGATCCGAGGAAAATGATGGGAGCATCATGTATCTGCGAAACCTGGACAAGCATGGGCGGGCCGCCGAGAAGAACCTGGACCTGCGCATCCGCAAGACTCGCCGCGCGATCCGCTCCGGCCTCGTGAAGGCGTGCGAGGCCAAGCCCTACGAGCACGTGAGCGTCGCCGATATCTGCCGTGTGTCGATGGTCTCGCGCACGACCTTCTATGACCATTACACCGGCAAGGATGCGCTTCTGGCCGAGGTGGTGTCCTTCCTCCTCGAGGACATTACTCCCGCGCTCGAAGGCTTGTGGTTTGGGGAGGGCGGTGACTCTCGGGCGGTCGCGCGTCACCTGGCCGACATCTACGCGCGCAACGGGCGTGCCCTGACGACCCTGCTCGCCATTCGTGTCGGGGGAGAGGGTGACCTGCACGAGCGTCTCCGCCAGACATGTCGTTCGGTATTTGCCAATTGGGCGCGCGGACGCATCGATGATGACGTGCTTCCCCTGGCCTCGGAGGTCTACGCCTCGGTCGTCCTGACCTTTATAGAGCGCAGCGCAACCAAGCCGCTCAGCGAGAAGGAACTGTCCGTCATCGACCGCACCCGTGAACTCTTCATCGAGGGCTTCGGCGCTCAGTAGGTCAGCGGTAAACCCGAGACCTGTGATCGATGTTGATGGCGAGGATCAATAGCTCGTCATCTTCAATGGAGACGATGATTCGGTAGTCACCGACACGGTACCGCCAGAACCCTGCGAGGTTACCGGTGAGCGCTTTCCCGCGGGCGCGGGGATCATTCCCGTTCGCGGTCTCGCGCAGATATGCAATGATTCGTGCGGCAGCCGGTTTATCGAGTTTGCTCAGTTGCTTCAATGCGCGAGGCGACAGCTTAGCCTTCCAGGCCAAGGGTCTTCACCGCCTCGTCAAGGCTCACCGATGTTGCGCGTCCACTGCGGATATCTTCGAGGTCTGCCTGCAGTGAGTAGGCCAGCTCGATCTCCTCGAGCGCTGACTCGATGGCACGATTCATGTAGAACGATTTCGTTCGTCCCGTCCGCTGCGCAAGGGCCGTGAGTCGGGCGTCGATCTCGGGGTCGAGCTTGACGGAGCGTGCAACACGTGCTGTAGACATGCGTCCTCCTGAATTGTGACTACGCGTAGTCTACTCCCCCGAGCCGTCAGCTGGAAGGGGACATGTGAGAGGAAGGTGGGCGGGTGGGAGAATCGGGCTGATGGGGTCACAAGGTTGTTAATAAGCCATAATTCCGCATATATCGTGCAGAGTGTTCGATAAATGGCCGCAGGTCCTCGCCGGGGCGTTCACGAAAGTGTTACCGTTAGCGCATTCCGGGCCACAGCCTCGTCAATGAAGACCCAAGGAGCACACATGAGCACCGACCCCCGCGCCGCTATCGCCGCCGCCGACACTTCGCTCGGCATCGAGTTCGGCTCGACCCGCATCAAAGCCGTCCTGATCGGCCCCGACCACGAAGTGCTCGCCACCGGCGGGCACGCCTGGGAGAACCACCTGGAGGATGGCCTGTGGTCCTACACCCTTGACGAGGTCGTGGTGGGCCTGCGCTCCGCCTATGCCTCCCTGGTCGCCGACGTTCGCGAGCGCTACGACGTTACCCCCACCTCCTACGGCTCGATCGGCATCTCGGGCATGATGCACGGCTACCTTGCCTTCGATGCCGACGATAATCTGCTCGCGCCCTTCCGCACGTGGCGCAATACGAATACGGGCCGCGCCGCCGACGAACTGACTCACCTCTTTGGATTCAACATTCCCTTGCGCTGGTCGATTGCCCACCTGCATCAGGCGGTCCTCGACTCTGAGGAGCACGCGCCGCGCGTCGCTCGCCTGACGACGCTCGCTGGCTGGGTGCACCATCAGCTGACGGGCCGCCATGTCCTGGGCATCGGCGACGCCTCCGGCATGTTCCCAGTTGACTCGACCACGGGCACATACGTGGAGTCCTACCTCGATCAGTACGAGGCCCTGGTTGAGAACCGGGTCCCGTGGCGCTTGCGCGACGTGCTTCCGACCGTGCTGAGTGCGGGTGAGGACGCGGGTGCGCTGACCCCCGAAGGTGCCGCGCTCATCGACCCGACCGGCGCGCTGCAGCCCGGGATTGCGCTGTGTTCGCCGGAGGGCGACGCGGGCACAGGCATGATCGCGACGAACGCGATCGCGCAGCGTACGGGCAATATTTCGTGCGGCACGTCCGTTTTCCTGATGGCCGTTATTGAGCGTTCCCTCACCGAGCTGCACACCGAGATTGACATGGTGACCACGCCGGATGGCTCGCCCGTCGCGATGGTCCATTCAAACAATGGTGCGTCCGAGCTCGATGCGTGGGTGGGCTGGTTCGCGGACTTTGCGCGCCTCATCGGAGTTGACGTGAGCGTCCCCGCGATCTACGACACCCTCTACAACCACGCGCTCACGGGCGAGGCCGACGCGGGCGGCGTCATGGCCTACAACACCCTGTCCGCCGAACCGATTGTTGGACAGGAGACCGCCCAGCCCGTGTTCACGCACACGGCTGAGGCCCGCGTGACCCTCGCGAACGCGGTGCGCGCCCAGCTCATGAGCATCTTCGCGGCCGTGCGTATCGGCGTCGACATCCTCCGCGAGGAGGGTGTAGGCCTCGATTCGCTCTTCGCGCACGGCGGACTCTTTAAGACTCCGGGCGTTGCCCAGCAGATCCTCGCCGACTCGCTGAATATCCCTGTGTCCGTCGGCGATACCGCAGGCGAGGGCGGCGCGTGGGGCATCGCCGTCCTCGCGCGTTACCGTGCTGTCCTTGCTGGGAATTCGGCGACTCCCGCCCTGCCGGAGTACCTCTCCGAGCGGGTCTTTGCCGAGGCCTCGGTCTCCACTCTGGAACCCACCCCCGAGGGCGTGGCCGGGTACGAGCGCTTCCTCGACGCCTATCGCGCTGCCCTGCCCGGCGTGGAGGTCATCGCCCGGGGACACTGACGAGGCCCGGGCTGGACCGGCTCGCCCAGCCCTGACCTCGTCGATTGTACGAAACCCGCTACGATTACACCCATGGGTAAAGCTAGCCGCCGTAAGAAGGTCACCGATCCCGCCAAGCTCAAGGCATATCGTCCGCCGATCCCCTTCGTCGCGCGTCCCTACGAGGGCCTGCCGAAGGAGATTGAGCTGGTCGCCATGCGCGAGCTCATCCCGGCGGCCACACTGACCGCACGCACCAACGCCGACCACGGTGCCGTCGAATTCGACTTCGTCACCCTCCTGCCAGAGGGGCAGCCCGCGATGGTGCGCCCCGACGGGCGCATCCTTGTCGCGCTACAGACCCGCTCGAACTCCGCGGACCTCAGCCATGACGCGGGTGCCGCGCTGCTCGCGGCCATCGCCGCGAAGGAAGCGGGCGACGAGGGCGTCATCTCGATCGATGTGCGCGAGCCGTCCGAGCGCCTCCAGGACATCGTCGACGCCGATAGCTTCACGGACATGAAGCTCGAGGAGGACTTCTCTTTCTGGTTCGACCCGGCTGAGGAGATCGATGAGCAGACGCGCCGCGCCCTTGAACAGAACCGCGATGAGATCATCCCGACCGAACCCGTGCCCGGCGTCCCCGGCGCGTACTGGTGCGAGATGAACCGTAACTTCGTGCGTTTCCTGACGGACAACGACGAGACCAAGCTCTTCGACGCGCTGGCTCGCCTGGCTGCGCGCGGCGAGGCTAACGTCGGTGAGGGTTCGCGCTACGTGGGTTCCTTCCGTGCGTGCGGCCTCATCGTCCCGGTCTTCGAGCTGCCCGAGGGTGCCAGCGCCTCCGACGTCGCGCCCGGCACGCAGGTCTTCGCCAAGGCTTTGGCCGAGGCGCTTACCAACACCGAGCGTCTGGATGACAAGGAACGCCGCGCGCGCCAGGGCCTCGTGTCCCGTGCGGTGACGATCCGCTGAGCATACTTTTACCCGCCGTTTAGGCAGGCTTGTCGCTCACATTACGGGTAGTGGGACGCAATCGCGTCCCACTACCCGTAAACTATGTCGTGTGAACTATGCCAGCGGATCCCGAAGTTCCCACCCGCAGCGTGTCGCTGCAGTCATCGCTGCGCACAACGTCGGCCGTGCCGTTGCGGCCACCGTGCGCGCATGCCGCGCTATACCCGGCGTTGACCTTCTCATTGTCGTCGACGATGGGTCGACGGACGACACGGGACGCGCAGCCCGGGCCGCAGGTGCCGTCGTCGTGCGCCACTCCGTTGAACGGGGGCGCGCCTCTGCCATCGAGACGGGCGTAAAAGTCGCCGCCATGCGGGATCGTCCCGACGGCCCACCCCGCCACATTCTGCTGCTCTCGCCCGACCTGGGTGAGTCCGCCGTCGAAGCCACCGCCCTCGTCGAGGCCGTTGTCTCCCGCGAGGTGGACATGAGCATCGCGGTGCCTGCCACCGGGCGTGAATACTCCGGCTACGGCCCGGCCGTCATGCGCCGACTCATCCGCCGCAAGACCGGCTGGTACTGCCACTACCCGCTGAGCTACCAGCGTTGCCTGACGCGCGAGGCTATTGACGCGGCGATGCCTTTCGCTGGCCGTTACGCCCTCGAAGCTGCGATGACCATCAGCGTGCTGCGCGCCGGACTGTCCGTCATGGAGGTTCCCTGTAACTTCGCGCACTCGGGCGCGGACCGTTCCCTCGGCTCCTTGAATCGCCCGGCGCGCATGTTCGACGCCTTGCGTACCTCCGCCAGCCAGGTCTTCCACTCCGATGCCCGCTCGAAGCGGCGCGCCGACCACGAGCAGGGCATCGGTGTGCCTTACCCGGCCCCGGCCTCGTCCCGCGAGTTCGCCGACGATGTCGAGGCCTCGCCTCGCCGCTCGGAGATGGTCGGGTGAGGCTCCCGGATCGGTCGGACGTCGCGCGCGTCGCTTCGGCGTGGTGGCTTCCCGCCGCGCTCGCCTGCACGGTCGGCACCCTCTACATCTGTTTTTCACTGGCGCAGTGGCGCACGCTCTCTGACCCCTCGTGGGATCTGGCGATTTTCGCCGAGGCCGTCCAGGCGTACTCGCGCTTCGAGGCTCCCATCGTTCCGATCAAGGCCCCGGGCTACAACCTGCTGGGGGATCACTTCCATCCGATCCTGGCCCTGCTCGGGCCGATCTATCGTTTCTTCCCGTCGGCGCTCACTCTCCTAGTCATCCAGGACCTGTTGATTGCGGCGTCGGTCCTGCCGATTGCGCGACTGGCGCAGCGGCTCTTCGGGCGCGGTGGCGCCGTGCTCGTTGGCCTGACGTACGGGCTGGGGTGGGGTCTGCAGGGCGCGGTCGGTGCCCAGTTTCACGAGGTCTGTGTGGCCGTCCCGCTGTTGGCCGTCGCAGGCGTTGCTTTCGTCGAGCGGCGGTGGGGTGCCTGCATGGCGTGGTTGGCACCGGTCATCCTTGTCAAGGAGGACCTGGGGCTGACTGTTTTCGTCGCCGGCTTGGCGCTCGCGTGGCGTCGGAGGGGCGAGGATCGTTCCGGGATACTCGTGTCCCTGGCGTACGCACTGTTCGGTATTATCGCGTTTATCGTGACAGTGAAGGTGCTGCTGCCCGCCGTGAACCCGGCAGGTACCTGGGCCTATTCGTTGGACGGATCCGCGACGGGGGCGGGCACGACGATGGCCAGCAAGGCTGCCGTGCACCAGATTCCCTCCGTCTGGGGGATCCTCACGACCCCGCCCGTCAAGATCAAGACGCTGCTGATTCTGGTGGCCGGAGCCGGTATTGTCGGGCTGCGCTCCCCGTGGTTTGCCCTAGTCCTACCGACCCTCGCGTGGCGCTTCGCGGGCTCGGTGAACGCCTATTACCAGTGGAACTCCTGGCACTACAACGCGGTTCTGGTCCCCATTGCAGCGTGCGCCCTGCTGGACGTCGTCAGCCAGTGGATTCAGCCCGAGCGGGGCGGGGCGGACCCGGAGGAACCGGCCCGGGCCTCGTTCGAGAAGTATCGCCGTGTGGCCGCGTGGGCGGCCGCGTGCGTGCCCGCCGTGTCCCTGGCGCTTACGGCCTCGTTCCTGCCCCTGTGGAAGCTGCCGACTCTCGCGGAAAGCCCGCGCATGGCGGCAGCCCAGGGCGCGCTCGACGTCGTGCCCGCGGGGGCCCGCGTCGAGAGCGACACGACACTGCTTGCGCGGCTCGTGCCTGGGCGCGACGTCTACTGGGTGGGCACGACCGTCGGCATGGATACCCCGCCCGAGTATGTTGTCGTCGACCGGCAGTCCTACGCGTGGGGCGGTGCCGAGGTTGACGCCGAGTCCTGGGCCAGTGCCGCTCACCCCGGCCACACCTACGAGACCATCTACTCCGCGCAGGGCTTCCGCGTCGCGCGTCGCACTTCGTAATACAAAGGTGCCGCGCAGCCGGAAACTCCGGCTGCGCGGCACTATTTCATTGATTCCTACTACGGCTGCAGTATGGCGTATGCAAGCGCGCTGGATTTCAACGCCCCGTCGCCGTATCGGCGAAGTGGGAAAGTTGTCAAAAGCTCAGCCGATGAATCAATCGTTGGTATGACACGAAGAATCTTGTCTGTGATGTGCTGGTGAAGGTGCTGTGTGTGGCTGGGACTAGAGAGTGATAGTCAGACCCATAGCGGCAGGTATTCAAGGTGAGGGCGGCAGGTGTGCCGATGTGGAATCAGGTGGGTAGTGCGCGTCCGAGAAAATGCTTGTTGCATTGGGCGCTGCACCCGATCCGTGGGCATTGCACCTCTTCTGATCGGGTGTAGCGCCCCGCATCGGGTGTAGCGCCCCGTAACGGGTGTAGCGCCCCGCATCGGGTGTATTGCGTACTGAGAACAAGACGCGGTTGCCCTGTCGGCTTCATCAGTCAGTCGAACACGTCGCGCAGGTGAGATACAGTGCGTGCAACGTGTGCGTGACGTGTCGAGCCGGAGTCTAGCCGACGCTCTTGCTCGCTGGTGACTCCCATTGCTGCATCCGGTCAAGGTCGGCTGCAGCAATGGGAGTCGAATTCTCGCCGGTGTGATCGCCCCTATTTCGCCGTGCGCAGCCGCAGCGAGTTGAGGACTACGAACACTGACGAGCAGGCCATCGCGGCGCTTGCCAGCATGGGGGAGAGCAGGCCCGCGATCGCGAGCGGCACCATCAACACGTTGTAGAAGAACGCCCAGAACAGGTTCTCCTTGATGATGCGCAGCGTCCGGCGTGACACTCGGATCGCGGTCGCCGCCGAGGTTAGCGACGAGTTCATGAGCGTCATGTCAGCGACCTCGATCGCCACGTCCGTGCCCGACCCCATCGCGATGCCCAGGCCCTTCGTGCTCGCCTGAGCGAGGGCGGCCGCGTCATTCACGCCGTCGCCCACCATTGCGACCGTGCGGCCCTCGGCCTGCAGGTCGGCGACGGTGTCGCGCTTGCCGTCGGGCAGGACGCCCGCGATGACGCGCTCGATCCCGACCTGATCGGCCACGTGGCGGGCCGCCGCCTCGTTGTCGCCCGTCAGGAGGATCGGTTCGATGCCGAGTTCGCGCAGCTGAGCAATCGCAGCGGGAGAGGACTCCTTGATCGTGTCGCGTACGATGAGCGCCGCAATCGCGCGGCCTTCGACGCGCTCGGGAATCACCAGGGACGAGGCCGTGGCCCCCTCGCGCTCTCCCGTTCCCTGTGTGGTGCCGGGCTGGGTGGGGGTGTCGGTATCCCTACCCGCGCTCTCGCCGGACGCGGGTGCGCCGTCGGCGGGCGCGGATTCGGAACGAGAGGTGACGGTGCCGGAGTATCCGGCTGCGTTCACGACGGACTCGAGTTCCTCGTTGCTATGCGGGGAGGTCAGCGTGATGCGCGCGGACTCGGTGGCGAGGTTGACTTCGGCCTTGACGCCGTCGAGCTTGCCGAGCTTGCGCTCGACGCGGCGTACGCAGGACGCGCAGGTCATGCCGCCCACGCTCATGGTGATCGTCGCGAGGGGCAGATCCGCGTCGGGGCCGGGAAGTGCGACGGGCGCGGGCGCCTCGAGTGTGGTGGCGACTGCCGCCGGGGTGGAGATCGCTGCGGAACCCAGGTTCGGCGCGAGAGCCGCGACGACCGCGGAGGCACCCGAGGCCTCGGCCTCGCGAACGGCGTCAAGGAGAGAAGAGGGGACGTCCACTCCGAGGGAAGCCAGCCATGACGGGCGACCGACCAGCACGCCGCCGCGGGCGGTGAGGCCGACGACGCCGAGTCCGGGCTGGTTCGCGAACGCGGTCACGGGGACGAGAGAGACGTTTCGGGAGGATGCACCCGACGTGATCGCGCGGGCGACGGGGTGCTCGGAGAGGGACTCGACGGAGGCGGCCAGGGACAGGGCCGAGGCCTCGTCCACCTCAGGGGAGCCGCCCGCGGAGGGAACTGCAACAGACTCAAGCGACATGACGCCCGTGGTGACCGTGCCCGTCTTGTCCAGGAGCATGGTGTCGATCGAGCGCGTCTGTTCGAGGATTTCCGCGTTCTTAATGAGGATGCCCAGCTGCGAGGCGCGTCCCGACCCGACGAGGATTGCGGTCGGCGTGGCCAGGCCGAGCGCGCACGGGCACGCCACGACGAGGACGGCGACGGCCGCCGTGAACGCGGCCTGCACGCTGCCGCCCGCGAGCAGCCAGCCGACGAGGGTCAGCAGAGAAACAAGGATGACGATGGGCACGAACACGCCCGAAATCTGGTCCGCGAGGCGCTGGACGGGTGCCTTGCCGGCCTGGGCCTCGGCAACCATGCGCCCGATCTGCGCGAGCGTCGTGTCCGAGCCGACGCGCGTGGCTCGCACCAGCAGGGATCCCCACGTGTTGACGGTCGCGCCCGTCACCGCGTCGCCGGGGGACGCGTCCACCGGCACGGACTCGCCGGTCAGGAGGGAGGTGTCCAGGGCGGAGGACCCCTCGACGATGATGCCGTCGGTCGCTACCTTCTCGCCCGGGCGCACTGCAAACAGGTCGCCGACCTGCAGGGACGAGGCGGGCACGACGCTCTCCGTGCGCTCGCCCGTCTCGGGGTCGATGCGCACGAGCGTCGCCTCCTTCGCGCCCATGCGCAGCAGCGAACGCAGCGCGTCGCCCGCGCGGTAGCGTGCGCGCGCCTCCAGGTAGCGGCCCGTCAGCAGGAACACGACGATCATGCACGCGCCCTCGAAGTAGATCTCCGCATGACCCGCGTGCGCCGCGCGCGGGATCAGGCTCATCTGCATGCGCATGCCGAGCATCCCGGCACCGCCCCACAGGAGTGCCCACCAGCTCCACAGCGTCGAGGAGATGACGCCGAGGGAGACCAGTGTGTCCATCGTTGTCGACCCGTGGCGGCCGGCCGCGAATGCCGCCCGGTGGAACGGCCACGCGCCCCACGTGACCACCGGGATCGAGGCGGCCGCGACGACCCACTGCCACCCGGTGAACTGCCAGGCGGGCACCATCGACAGGAACATCGCGAGGACGCCCAGGGGCGCGGAGACGATGAGGCGGCGGCGCAGGTCGGCGGCGTGGGCGCGGGTGCCCTCGCCCACCTGGGGGCTGGGGGCCGAGGCTGGGGTGGCCTTGGCGGAAGTAGTGACGGTTACGGATGTCGTGGACATGGGTACCCTCCGGGGGTATGTAAAGAGCGAAAGGAAACGAGGCCGGGGAAGGAACCCCGGCCTCGTCGTTGAGGCGTGGAAATCCTCAGAAGTCGCGCGAGATGCCGACCAGCTTGAAGCCGGCCTCGGACACCGCGTCGCTCAGCGCCGCGTCGTCCAGGGGAGTGTCGGTCAGGACGGTCACCTTGGAGGTTGCGCCCGAGTTGAGGATGACGTCGACGTTCTTCACGCCGGGGATCTCGCTCAGTTCTTCGCTGACGCTCATCACGCAGTGGCCGCAGGTCATGCCGTCGACGGACAGCTCAATGGTGCGATCAATCTCGGTGGTCATGATTTCTCCTTGTGATTAGGACTTGATGAGGCGGGCGATGGCCGCGGCCGCCTCATCGACTTTGGCCTGGGCGGCCGCGTCGGATTCGCGCGCCGCCGTGACGACGCAGTGGTTCATGTGGTCTTTGAGCAGGTTGACCGCGACCGAATCGAGCGCGGACTGGACGGCCGAGACCTGCGTGAGGATGTCGATGCAGTACTCGCCCTGCGAGATCATGCGCTGCAGGCCGCGCACCTGGCCCTCGATGCGGCGCAGGCGCGCGAGATGATTCTCGGTGTTGCCGTGGTAGCCGTGCTCGTTGCTCATGGAAGTAATGGTACCCCTAGGGGGTATGGGTGTCAAGGGGGTGTCGTCACCGAGCGACCTCGCCTCGCGTTGCGCTCGCCAACCCCCGTAGTGTGGAGCCTGGACGGACCATGAGGAGGGCACTTGAAGCGACGCTCACGCCGACGCTACCGTGCGATCCGCCGCGTCCCCCAGGCATACCCGGGCCTCTACCTGCGCCTCAAAGTCGCCCCTGTCCTGCCCGCGCTCGCGGCAACGGTCGCCGTCGGCAGCCTCGCTGAAATCCCGGCGCTCCCCAAAACCATCCGTGCCCGCGCCCGCGCTGCCTCGGATGACATGGGCACATCGATCTCGGAAAAAACCCAGCGCATCTTCTTCGATACCCCTGGCCTGGACACGCTCCTCATCCGCTCCCTCGCGCACGTCGCACGGCGCACCGCGAGCGTCGGGCGCGTGTGGGCACGCGCGGTCGTTGCGGTCGGTGCTGACAAGGACGGGCGCATGGCTCGCATGCTGCCCCTCATCCCCAGGCGCGGATACGACGCCCTCATGACCGGCATGCTGACGGTCGGCACAGCAGTTGGCGCGCTGCGTGGCGGTGCCGTTCACGTGAATCTCCTGCGCGACTCCGAGGCCGACCCAGCCTTCCAGGACCCGCTCCCCGGCCACCCCGAGGCACAGATCCGCCGCGTCGATCCTCCTTCGATCCTGTCCGATATGTGCGCCGACATCGACGAACTCTACTGGTCTCGCACCATCGGCCCCGCCGTCAAGATCACGCGCGTCGGCGAGGACGAGGCGCGCCGCTGGCTCCTCTCCCTGGTTGGCACCCAGTCCATGACCTTTCGTTCAACAAACAACCCAGCCGATATAGAGACGAATATTCGTCTTATGCTCGGCCTGGAGAGCGCGATGAGCGTCGGCGTCGTGAGCGCCCTGCACGCCGCCATGGAACGTGACGGCGTGCCACGCGAGCAATGGACGCGCGAACCCATCCTCATCTGCGGCCACTCCCAGGGTGGGATTGTCGCCGCCGCGCTCGCCTCCATCCCGCCGGACGAGGCCGGGGTCAATGTCGGCGGCATCCTGTCCATGGGCGGCCCCAACCGCCGTATCCGCGTGCGCCCCGACGTGGTGATCATCACCGTCAACCATGACCAGGACGTCATGCCGAGCTTCGACGGCTCGCCCGACCGCGCCCCCGACCGGCGCGTCACCGTCGGGCGTAGCCTCGTGAGGCCTCGGACCCGCCCCCTCTACTACGCGCACTCCTCCGCGACCTACACGGAGACCGTGCGCCTCCTCGAGCGCAAGGTGCGCGTGACCCCGTGGGGTCGGCTGGCCTCGTCGATGGCGGCGCTGCAGGATTTCCTGCCCACCCCGGGGGAGTCCACGCGCGTCATGCACTACGAGATCTGGCAGGATCTCCTGACACCCACCGCCGACGCCGCATGGGACACGGTTGCCGCGCTCGAACGCGGCGGCGCGTACACGGCCGCCACCTATCCCATGGACTACGTGACCACGGTGCCGCGCCTACCGCGCGTCGCCCGTGCGAGGCGTCGGCGCGCCTCTGCCTTCTCCGCCCTCTCCCGGCTCATTCCCATCAGAAAGGACCGCTCATGACCGAGCATTACGCCCCCCTGCGCGAGGTGCGCCGCTGGATGCGCGTCTCGACCCCCGTGAACAAGGCCGCCGCCTCCGGCCTGCGCGGTCAACTCCCGCAGATTGCCGGGCCGCTCGTGATCGGCGCGCTCGGCGTGGGTGCGATTGGTGCCGGCATCGCGTGGCGAGCCCTGGCTTCGACGCGGGGAACCGGGCGCACGCAGCGCTTCGCGGAGCTGGCCTCGTCCGCGCTGGAGGCCGCCTTCCCGGAGACGTTCATCGACGAGGCCGGGGTTGGCCCCGGTGAACGCGGTTCCAGTGAGCGCCGCGTCGTCAACGTCGAGGTTGGTGAGGGTTTCGGTCGCCCATCCCTGGTGTCCATTGACGTGGTTGCACCGGCCTCGGATGAGTTAGCGAATGTGGAGGTCGCGACGGAGGCGCTGGACGCGCTCACTCGCGCGGTGTGGAACAACGCCGAAATGGCACCGGTCAGCGTGCGCGCCCGCGTCCTCATCGCACGCGGTGATGCGGATTCGCCGGCGGACGCCCGGGCGGTGCCCGGTGCACAGACCGAAACGGTGGCCGACATGGCGGTGCTGGGCTTCGAAGACGAGATTGCTCGTCCCGACGAGCTTTACGCGCGCTATGGCGCGCCCGACTGCGACCCTGCCTGGAGGCCGTGACCTTCGATAGGACTGAGCGGCTCCGCTTTTGCGGATGCGATGGAGCCCCCAGCAGGAGTGCTGGGGGCTCTCTTGTTCCGGCTCAGCCAATGACCTCGATGTCGCGTAGGTACACCACGGGGTTACGTGAATTGGGGCGCCGGATCTTCTTTCCGATCAGCTCCTCATGTTTGGCTGGGAGGTCACTCGGGATAATGGAGATGCGGCCGCTTCCCTCGTCTAGATCCTTCTCAACGCCAGCGACGCGAGTAACCGCCTTGACCGTATCGTTCTTGTCGAGCACAAGTAGTTCAGCGCAGTCGATGATGCGTGCTGCACTGGCCTTCCACCACTTACGTCCACGTTCAAGCCAGGCCTCCTCGTTCTCTTTCCAGGGCGGGTCGTCTTCGTTAACTCGGATAACGACAGTTTCCTGATGCGCCATGACCGTTTCCTTTCTTGGAGTATTGAAGCTAGTCTTGATGTTTAGCTTCTTATACTTCTATTAAAGTATAAGAAGTATGGGGGCGCAACTCATGATTCAGTTTGTGCGAGGAGTAAATCTTGGTGTCGATGGAGAGAAGGACTCTGCGCATAGTTCGAGGGTTGTCGTGTCAACCATCTGGTTGTATAGCCCTGACAACACTCCGCCCCGGCCTCGTCGATCCAAGGCAGAAACGGGGAGGGCGGCGAGGCGCGGACCAACCGCGCACCCGCCGCTCCAGCCGATAGGACTCAGGCCTCCCAGCGCGCCAGGCGCTCGGACAGGCCGACGTAGGTCGCCGGGGTCAACGCCAGGAGACGCTCCTCCACCTCGGCCGGCAGACCCAGGCCCGCAATGAACTCACGCATGTCGCGCTCGCCCACCTCGTGGCCGCGCGTCAGCTCCTTGAGGCGCTCGTACGGGTTCGCCATGCCGGTCGCACCCGCGATCGCCGCGGCGCGCATCGCCTGCTGGACGGCCTCGCCGAGCACCGCCCAATTCGCATCCAAATCCTGCGCCATGCGCGCCGCGTTGATCTCGATGCCATCCAGGCCGCGCACCAGGTTGTCGTAGGCCAGCACCGCGTGACCAAAGGCAACACCCACGTTGCGCTGCGTCGTCGAATCCGTCAGGTCACGCTGCATGCGGCTGGTCACCAGCGTCGACGCCAGCGAATCCAGCAGCGCGTTCGACACCTCCAGGTTGGCCTCCGCGTTCTCGAAACGGATCGGGTTGACCTTGTGCGGCATCGTCGACGAACCCGTCGACCCCTGCGCCGCCAGGTTCTGGTGGAAGTAATCCATCGAAATGTACGTCCATGCGTCCGTCGCCAGGTTGTGGGCGATGCGGCCCGCGCGCGCCACATCCGAGTACAGCTCGGCCTGCCAGTCATGCGACTCGATCTGCGTGGTCAGCGGATTCCATGTCAGGCCCAAGCCTTCCACGAAAGAGCGGGCCAGCGTCGGCCAATCCGCGCCCGGCACCGACACGACGTGCGCGGCCCACGTGCCCGTCGCACCGTTGATCTTGCCCAGATACTCCGTGGCCTCGACGCGCGTGATCTGGCGGGACAAGCGGTGCGCGAACACCGCCATCTCCTTGCCGATCGTCACCGGCGTCGCCGGCTGGCCATGCGTGTGCGCCAGCATCGGGACGGCCGCCCCGGCCTCGGCTAGGCCGCGCAGGCGATCCAGGAGCGCGCGGATCGACGGCAGCCACACCTGCTCGGTCGCCGCCTTGATGGTCAGCGCGTACGCCAGGTTGTTGATGTCCTCGGAGGTGCAGAAGATGTGGACGACCTCGCGCAGGGTCGGCAGCGTCGTGCCCTCGCCCAGCTTGCCGGCCGCGGCCTCCAGGTATTCGCCGATCAGGTACTCGACAGCCTTGACGTCGTGGCGGGTGACGGCCTCGAATTCGCCCAGGCGCTTGATGTGGTCGGCACCGAAATCGCGGGGCAGTGCGCGCAGGTAGTCGCGCTCCGCGTCCGTCAGCGTCGGGGCGCCCGGCAGGACCGAGTTGTCGAGTAGGAAAATCAGCCACTCGATTTCGACGTGCACGCGCGCGCGGTTCAGGCCCGCCTCGGACAGGTAGTTCGCCAGCGGCGCGGCCACCGCGCGATAGCGACCGTCCAGCGGGCTGAGCGGCTCACCCCCGCCCGCCAGGTCCGAATAGCCGTGGGCAGTGGAGAACAGTGTCATCGTGTCGCTCATACCCCCATCTTCCCAGACTGCGAGGTCTTCGGGACGCTGAGTCCGCTCGGCGGTTCGTGGTGTGTATAACGCACGAGGCCGGGGCTGGGGCGGGTTGTTCACGTTCGCTGGCGGGGGAGTGCCCGATACCGTCCGGGGGTGACCTCGCTTTATCCACAGGCTACCGCGAGCGATGTCTATCCACAGGCCTGCGTTCGTGTCGCCCGCCATCCACAGGGCTGCCCGTGCGGGTAGAACCAGCCACGGCCTCGGGCGTAGCGTCCGTCCTGTAACAACACCGCTTCCGCTGAAGGGAGTTCCCATGCCTATCGATACAGCCGCCGTTTCCGTGTCCCTTAACAGCGCCTACGCCCTCGTCGATGCTCTGCGATGCGCGCTCACGGGGTCCTCCTGCTCGCAGTGGACGGGCACGGGAGGCGATTCCTACCGCTTGCGTAAAGACGAGGTCGTGGCTCAGGCCCAGGGAGTTCTCGACGATATTCAGGCGGCGCTGGACGCCGTTCCCACCCTTGAAGCAAACGCCACCGCATTCCTCGCGAGCACCGTTGTCACAGTGGCGAACGGATGCAACACGGCAGTAGCCCTCGCAGACTTCTACGGCACCGTCCTGACTTCTGCCGCAGCCGCGGTCAGTGGCGACGTGCTAGGGAGGCGGTAACCGTGGCCTTTGACCCTCATCGTCACGTCACGGTTGCCTCCGGTGCTTTCAGTGTTGACGTGAACGAACTGAACGCCGCGCACGCGGCTCTGACCTACGAGAAGCTACTCGCAATCGGACCATCCAAAGCCGCGCTCACCTGCGCACAGTTGGAAGTCGACCTGGCCCCTTTCGATACAAGCAGCGTCACCAGCGCGATCACCACCGCCCTGAGTTCCCTGGATGACCTGGGTGCCGCTGTCGATGATCTCCTGTGGAAGCTGCGTGATGCTGCACTGACCTACGACGACGCAAATAGTTTCGCCTCCCTGTGGGAGGCCGTTCCCGGCAGCGCGTCCGGTCCGCAGTTCAGCCTCCTCGGACTCGCCAGATTCGAGGCGACGGGTGGCTTCGCGGGCGCGCTGTGGAGCGCCGGTTTCCACCTGTGTCAGGACGCCGCGGCTCGACTGGGGGTCCCAGGGTTGGCGACTGTGGTCATGCCGCTTCCGGCGATGGCAACCCACAGCAGGGACTTGATGAACACCGGGATCGACGGTCTGGAGTTTTGGAAGCATGAGGATGAGATGTCAGGCGTACAGTTTCAGCGCGACCTCGGCCGTTTCGCGTTGGACGTCAATTCCTTGCCTGTGCATCGGGACGTCGCGCGTATTCTGGAAGGACTTGGGGTGAGTCAGGACCTCAACTCCACGTCGACGGCCTCGGCCTCGGGCTTGGCGGCGCTGACAGTGCTGGGACTTACTGCTTGCGGACTAGGGAGCGGACCAAGCTACGGGGTCGCAATCAAGGCAGCCGACGGACATACGCGCGTCCACGCTGGCGGGATCGGACTGTGGCTATGGCCCGATAGGTTTCAAGAACGAAAGGCCACGACGCTGGCATCGATGCCGGACGCTGCACCTGACATCCACTACGAGGGCGCTGCCACCAGCGCCGACGTCATCGAACACATCATCGACATGCACGGGGGAGACGCCGACAACGGCGAGATCGCCATCGAGGAACACGTGACACTGGGAGAGGATGGAACCCAGACACGCTCATGGACCATCGACATCCGTGGCACGCAGTCCTTCGGCGCTGGGGAGAAAGGCCCGCAGGACATGCTCACCAACTTTCAAGGCGTGGGCGGCATGGCTTCCGACCAGCTCTACGCCATCCAGAAGGCGATGGACGACGCGGGCATCGCGCCGGGCGAAGCCGTCGAATTCGCCGGACACTCCCAAGGCGGCATCATGGCCGCCCAACTTGCCGCAAACCCGAACGTACGCTCCCGCTACAACGTCGTCTCAGTCGTCACCGCCGGATCCCCAACGGCCACCATCGCCCCCGCCGACGTACCCGTCCTGTCCTACGAGAACTCCGGCGACATCGTCCCCGGCCTCGACGGCTACGCCACACAGGGGGATAACGTCACCACCGTCATGTTCTGCGACTACGAAGCCACGTGCGACATCTCCGACCCCGTCCCGTGCTCACACTCTGCCTCCGTCTACGTCGACGAGATCAGGAGTTCCCTGAGCGCAGCCACGGCCTCGTCCGACCCGGGCCTTGGCGCACTCGCGGTCGCCGAGGCCCGCCGCACCCACGCGCTCGGCCTCACCGAGCGCACCCAGACCACGATCCACCACTACCAAACGAGGCGCATCACCGACAAGTGATGCGCCTCGAGAAAGGGGAAGCCAGCTCAGTCGCGGGTGTCCTTCTTGTCATGCAGGACCCCCGACACGACGGAGGCCACCACCGACGTGATGACCGCACCTGTCAGGCAGGACAAGAAGCCACCCGTCGTCATAGGAATGCCCAGCGACGTGGACAGCCAGCCCGTCAGCGCGAAGAGCAACGAGTTGGTCACCAGTGCAAACAGGCCGAAGGTGAGGAGGTACAGAGGGAAGGCCAGCGTCTTGACGACGGGCTTAATGATCGAGTTCACCAGCGTGAACACGAAAGCGATGACGGCGAGGGCGATCACGGTTTCTGATGCCGTCGTCGACGTGATGGAGATAGACGGAACCAGGAGGGTCGTGACCCACAGTCCGGCCATCGTGGCAACAAGTCGAGCAATGAAATCCATCTGCTCATTCTTGCGCAGTGGGACGTTGCTTGCACGGCACACCCCCATGGGATAGGACTACACACATGAGCAACCTGCGCTTTCGGCCCGCCGTCCTCTCCCTACCTCGCTACAAGCCCAGCAAGTCCGCGCCCGACGCCGTCAAAATCTCATCCAACGAGATGCCGACCCCGCCCAGCCCGGCCGTGCTGGAAGCGATCGCCCGCGAGCTCCAGACGATCAACCGTTACCCCGACCTGACCGCCGCGCCCCTGCGCGAAGCCCTCGGGAACCGCTTCGGCGTGGGTGCGGACCAGGTGTGTGTCGGTACCGGCTCCTCGGCGATCCTCGTCGCTGCGCTGTCCGCCGTGTGCCAGCCGGGCACCCAGGTCGTCTTCCCGTGGCGCTCCTTCGAGTCCTACCCGATCGCCGTCCCGACCGTGGGGGCCGACCCCGTTCCCGTGCCACTCCTCCCGGATGGCAGCCACGACCTCGTCGCCATGCGCGAGGCCATCACGGATGACACTGTCGCGCTCATCCTCTGTTCTCCCAACAACCCGACCGGCCCCGCCCTCACCTACGAGGAGATCGCCTCCTTCGTCGCTGATGCCCCCGACGACGTCATGATCATCGTCGACGAGGCCTACATCGATTTTGCGACCAAACCCGGCGTGCGCACCGCGGTCCCGCTCATCGAGACCCACCCCAACGTTGTTGTCATGCGGACCTTCTCTAAGGCACACGCCCTGGCTGGCGTACGCGTCGGCTACGCTATCGGCGATGCCGAGGTCATCGGCGCGATTCAGTCCCTCCTCGTGCCCTTCGGCGTCAACTCCCTCGCGCTCGCCGCTGCCCTGGCCTCGCTCGCAGACGCAGAGGGTGTTCAGCGCGCGGTCGCCGACATCGTCGCTGAACGCGAACGTATCGTTCCCGCCCTGCGCGACCTCGGATACGACATCCCCGACACGCAGTCGAACTTCTACCTGCTGCGCGGAAGCGTCTACGGCCTCGTCGACGAATGCGCCCGCGTCGGCCTCATCGTGCGTCCCTTCCGCGAAGGCGTGCGCGTCTCCGTGGGCAGCCGCGAGCAGAATGACCTCTTCTATTCGGTGGCCGCCGAGTTCGCGCGCACCCACGGAATCAGCGCGTAGGTACCTGTGCGCGTGGGCGCGCCCGATCAGTCGGACACGCCCACGCGGCGGGCGGATGCGGTTACGGGATCAACAGCACCACGAACAACAGAGCCGACCAGGCGATCTCGGTGAAGCCGATCAACCTGGGGGAGAGGGGATGCTTTCGGGTGCGGCTCAGCGTCGGCATCACCCACGCGCGCGCCGTCAGGCACACCCACACGAGGGCGGGCCAGATCGATAGCGCGCCGAACCACCACGCTGCGGTCACGCCGAGCGTGCAACAAGCGTGAAACAGTGCCGCCCCCATCGCCCAGCGCGGGTCCTTGCGGCCGCGGATCATCGAGCGCACCAGCGGCACCGTGCCAACATAGTGCAGCGTGAACACCGTGCACGCTGCCCACGCGTGCGGGGTCACCGCCGCCGGCGAGCCATCTGCTGTCGCCAGCGCGAAAGCGACGGGACCCATGATGCCGCCCGCCAGGATCGAGGCCGCGCGGGCACCCAGGGAGCGCTCGCGCCCCTTCCACACGAGGAAGAGCGCGGACGAGGCCAAGGGAGCGAACGCGATTGCCCACCACAGTAGCTGCGGGCGCATCGCCAGGAGGGTGATGCCGGGGATCGCTGCGAGGACGCTGTAGGTCAGGATCGCGGGCACGATGCGACCGCGGCGCTTCGTAGGGGTCTTGACCCACAGACACACGGCCGAGAACATCTGGAACGCCATTGCCCACGCCACCAGCATGAGGACGACCATCCATACGAAGGTCAGGGACAGCGCCCATCCGAGCAGCGGTGGGAGGGCCATCATCGTCCATGCGCCGTGCTGGTCGGAGATCCAGCCCTTGCGCTGTAATTCGCGCATGCGGGGATTCTTATGGTGTCGCATTTTTGGGCGGCTGTGGGAATACCTGCACGTATCGTCCGGGGATTTCTGCTGGGGGTGAGCGGGGGCGGAGTCAGTCGTTGGCGCGGCACTGTGCATAGCCTTAGCTTAGTGAAGTTGTCTTGTGAGTCTCAATACTGAACTGATCACAACGTGAGACGCGGAAGGGAAAAATTCAACAATCGGTGAAATATGGGTGGCATGTCCACATCAGATACAGTCACCACTCAGTCTCCTTCGCTTTCCTCCGAAGATCGCAGCGCGCGCATCGCCGTGACGGTCTTCCCGCTGCTGATCCTGGCAGCATTCGCGATCGCCATGGTCACTCCCGCGACCTTCAAGCCGCTGGCCCCCGGCGTCAGCTGGGCACTGGGCGTCATCATGTTCGGCATGGGCCTGACCCTGACGATTCCCGACTTTGGACTCATCGTGAAGCGTCCTCTGCCCGTGCTCGTGGGTGTTGTCGCCCAGTACCTGATCATGCCCCTCGTCGGCTGGATCCTGTGCTACGTGTTCCGCCTACCCGACGCGGTCGCGGTCGGCGTGATCCTCGTCGGCTGCGCGCCCGGTGGTACGGCCTCGAACGTGATCTCCTATCTGGCGAAAGCGGACGTCGCGCTGTCGGTCACCATGACCTCGATTTCGACTCTGCTCGCGCCCCTCATGACGCCGCTGCTCACCGCCTGGCTGGTCGGCTCGCGTATGCCGGTGGATGGCGCAGCGATGGCGCAGAACATCCTGCTGATGGTCCTCGCTCCCGTGCTTGGAGGCTTTATCGTTCGCTTCGTCGCGGGCCAGCTCGTGGAGAAGATCCTGCCGCTCCTGCCCTGGATCTCGGTGTTGGGCATCTGCTACGTGCTGCTCGTCGTCGTGTCGGGGTCGGTCGACAAGATCCTGACGTCTGGTGCCCTCATCATCGCGGTGGTCATCTGCCACAACCTGCTGGGCTACCTCCTTGGCTACCTGGCTGGACGCGTCGGAGGCGGCTCCGATAAGGCCGCGCGCACGACCGCGATCGAGGTCGGTATGCAGAATTCCGCGCTGGCCGCGACGCTGGCGAAGACCCACTTCGCCGCCACCCCAGAAACTGCGCTCCCGGCGGCCGTCTTCTCCGTCTGGCACAACCTGTCTGGTGCACTACTGGCGACGTTCTTCCGTCGCTGGAAGAACGGTGGTCAGGCCTGAAGTGACGAGGCCTGGGTGCCCTCGGGCGCTCATACCACGCGGATGGGTGGGAGATACAGCCCGCGCAGATAGATGAAGAGGGACGACCCTGCGGGTCGTCCCTCTTCATCTTGCTGACTATGCCAGCGGCACATCAGTTACTGGTCGACATAAGTCCGCACGTGGCGAAGAGTTCATTCTGGTGGGTGCTCACGTCGTTGACCGCCTGCGTGTATTCGTTCAGTCCGGACCCGTTCGTGGTGGAGATGGCGGCGGCCTTCTCGCCAGCGTTGCGCCAGTCAGCAGTGACCTGGTCGACAGACTTCTTGATGTCCTCGTTGGAGATCTTCTCAGATGCCGTCGCGTAGGCGTCCGCAATCGAGTCGAACGCGTTCTTGATGCTGGCGGGGTCAGTGCCCATCTCTGAAGTAGCGCTCGTCACGGTTTCGCTGGCGTCTGCCATCGCCTTTTCGATTTCCTTGCAAGCGTCTTCCTTGGACTGGTTGCCAGCAGGGGCAGTGTTCTGGGTGGCAGCGGAGCTGGACTCCGACGAGGGGGTGGCGGACGAGGGGTTAGCCTTCTCGCCACCGCACGCGGCCAGGCTGAGCGGCATCAGGATGATAAGCATGGCGGCTGCGATGCGCTGTTTCATGGGTTCTCCTTTGAAAGCATGGAAGGATACACTGAAAGTCTAGCCGTGCGGTTAAAGTTGGGCAAAACTCCCTGTGTGAAGGGTGGTCTTCCCCTATGCTCCGCGTCTCTTTGCTTGGAAAGGCATGCGTTTACGCCTGGGAAAAGATGGGTGGGGTGACCATGAAGGCCGCCCCACCCGGTATCGCATGCATGGTTAGTGACGGGTCACTGTCCGGTGCCCCAGTCGAAGCCGCAGAGGTCGTTCAGCGCCTTTCCATGGTTTGACATGTCTGTCATGAGGTCAGGGCCACCCGTCGAAGCGCCGGGCGACTTCGTAGCGTCGCGAAGCTTCTCAAGGTCTTCAATAAGAGGGGTGAAGGCAGCCTTGACCTTCTTATTGGTGATCTTCTTGTTGGCTTTCTTGTAGGTCTTGATGATCTGGTCCAAACTGTCCCGGATGTCGTCAGGGGAAGTGCCCTTGATCTTGGCGCTTTTGTTGGCGCTGACAGCTGCCTTCTGGATATGTTTGCAAGCGGCTTCCTTGGATTGGGCACCGCAGGCGGCCAAGCCGAAGGGGAAAACGAGGATGAGGGCAGCGGCGATGAGGCGACGCTTCATGCTGGCTCCTTTGAGAGCGTTGATGGACATAGTGGAAGTGTAGGGGAGTGGTCCCGGCGATGTACAACTCGCCACATGGCGAGCGGGTAACCGACGAGGTATGGGTGCGGTACGAGGCCTGTGTGGCGTAGGTTGTCGTGGTCAGATTTTTCATGGCGCGAGGAAAAGCATGCCTCGGGTTGTCCCTCCCGATAGACTCAACGGAGTCGTCATTGGCGTATCAGCTTCCAATGTTCCATCCGAAGCCGCACAGATCGCTGAGTTTCTTCCCGTGATTCTCCATGTCTATCATGGCACTGTCGAACTCGCTGGAAGAAAACGTGGTATCGCCGTCATCATAGAGTTTGATGATCCTCTCCATGTCAGCGATGAAGCTCTGAAAAACAGGCTTAACCTTCTTGTTCTTGACCTTCTTTGAGGCCTTCTTGTAGGTAGAGGCCAGGTCAGCCATCCGGTCCCTGAGGACCTTCGGATCTCTGCTGGTGGTCTGCCCGTTCTTTTGTGCCTGCTCGCTGGCGCTAGCCGCAGCATTGTCGATCTCATGACAGGCGGCTGCCTTGGATTGGGAGCCGCAGGCGGCCATGCCGAAGGGGAAAACAAGGACGAGGGCGGCAGCAATGAGGCGACGCTTCATGGGAATTCCTAAAGGGTGGGTCGATGGTCTCGCGGCAGAGGGTCAGTATCGATGACCGCGACAGTGACGCTGGTGGTGGACGGGGAGGGCACCCGGTTGGGCGTCCCTCCCCGCATGGCTGATGGTGTCAGCGAAGTATCACTTGCCGGAATCCCACTTGAAACCGCAAATGTCGTTCAGCTCCTGGCCATGGGTGGAGATGTCCTGCAGGACCTGAAAGTCTTCCGTAGACACGTCGGAGCTGTCCTTGTCTGCGAGGTCGCGGAACTTCTCGAGGTCGGCGATGAGGTTCTTGAAGGCGGGCTTAACCTTCTTGTTGGTGACCTTCTTGGCGGCCTTCTTGTAGATCTTGAGAGCCTTATCCAGGTTCTCCTTGATATCTTTTCCGTCGCTATTGGAGTCGAAATTGATCTCAGAGCTGGCGGTAGTCGCAGCCTTCTGGATCTGCTTGCAGGCGGCTTCCTTGGACTGGGCGCCACAGGCGGCCATACCGAAGGGGAAAACGAGGACGAGGGCAGCGGCGACGAGACGGCGCTTCATGGGAATGCTCCTAGTGCATTGATGATGGGTACGGTGAAAGTCTATCGTCTGAAAAAAATCTGTGGGATGGTTACTGGGTGATCCATGGCACCACTCTGCGAGACGTTGCTCAAGGGGCTGCTCGGTGGGGTTCTCCAGACGAGCCGCTTACCAGCGTTGGGTTACCTGTCCCACGTGAAGCCACAGAGGTTATTCAGTGCCTCCCCGTGGGTGTCCATGTTGTCCTGAATGGACTCATAATCGGGTGACGCGCTCGCGTTTTCATCGGTATTCAACAGGTTAACCAGCTTGTCGAGGTCGTCGAGGACGTCCTTAAAAGCAGTCTTCACGTCCTTGTTGGTGACCTTCTTTGCGGATTCCTTGTAGATGCCAGTCATCTTTGCGAGGAAAACGGCGTACTCCTGCTGGCTATTCATCGAGGAGATGTCCACCGACTCTGATTCCTTGAGGACCGCATCGCGCGCGGTCGCGATCTCCTTGCAGGCGTCAGCCGTGGACTGGGTGGATCCGCAGGCAGCCATGCCAAGTGGAAGCATGAGGATCAGGGCGGTGGCGGCGAGACGATGCTTCATGAAATCTCCTGGATGTGTCGATGGCGTACAGCGACATGCTAATGCCTGTAAGAAGTACGTGGGAAGTCGTGTATGAGCGACTGGCGGGGGGAGGGACAACCCACCCGGGTTGCCCCTCCTGGCTTGGTGTGCGCGTCAGCAACTGCTCACCAGTCCAAGGTGAACCCGCAGAGATTCTTCAGCACCTGTCCGTGGTTGTCGATGTCTTCCTCATTCTGCTCGTATTCCGGCGAGGTGGTGGGAGTGTCGTCCCTGAGGAATTCAACGGACTTGTCGAGGTCCTTGAGGATATCGTTGAAAGCAGCCTTGACTTCCTTGTTGCTGACCTTCTTACCGGCGTCCCTGTACGTGTCCAGCAGCTTCTTCAGATGATCTGGAACTTCGCTGAAGGGCATGTCCAGAATCGAGTGTTCGGCCGAGTACTGGTGAACGGAGGTACGTGCCGTCGCGATTTCCTTGCAGGCGTCAGCCGTCGACTGGGACCCGCAGGCAGCCATGCTAAGCGGGAAGATGAGGGCGAGAGCGGCGGCAGTAAGACGACGCTTCATGGGTGCTCCTAGATGTCGTGAGAATGGATGCACTGAAAGTTTATGACGTGAAAAAGATTTGTGATGCACGCCTCTACATTGTGGACATGGCTGCTGCGTACGTGCGGGCCTTGGCGACCGTGCTGCTGATGGGTAGGGTCGCCGTTCTCTATCGTTACCGCGCAGTGCCGGTGACCCTTCTCTGTGCTCAAGGGCGTCGGCCCGCCTCCCCAGCTGCTTTCTGCACCCGAGGGCGTCGGCCCGCCCGCATGCCGAAGGGGTGCCCTGCCGCCGCCCTCGGGCACCGCAGTCGGCGCGTGCTGCATGGTCGCCACACCACCCGCCCCGGCCTCATTCCCGCCCTTGCGCCCGTGCTGGCAGTCGGCCTGGCTATGCACATACAAAATCGCCGGGACCAAACGGTCCCGGCGATTCACCGTCGGGGTGGCGGGATTTGAACCCACGGCCTCTTCGTCCCGAACGAAGCGCGCTACCAAGCTGCGCCACACCCCGGTGCCCAATGAGTATAGCCATACCTCGTCGGAAAACCCAAACCGAGATCGGCGGACAATGGGAAGTGTGTGCCACGCCGCAAAGATGAGCGTGCGGTGAGTGGCCCACACTGAGCCTCAGCTACGCGGGATGCACGTGGATGAGGGAGGCCTCGGGTCGCGTTGCGATGCGCACCTTGGCGTGGGGTGACGTGCCCAGACCAGCCGAGACGTGCAGCCATGCCTGGGAGCCGTCGGGTGCCTCCCAACGATTCAGGCCCTTGGCGTAGTGGCGTGCGATGTCGCAATTCGTAATGATCGCCCCCATGCCAGGGATACCGATCTGACCACCGTGCGTGTGACCGGCCAGGATCAGGTCGGCCCCCTCACTGGTGAGCGCAGACACGACGCGCGTGTAGGGCGCGTGCGTAATGCCCAGGCGTAGCGCCCCGGGTTCTTCCCACGACGAGGCTGGGGCTACCATGCGGTCCCGGAAAATGTGCGCGTCGTCGGTCCCCAGGAGCGAGACGGTCCCGCCGGACAGCGACAGCGTGCCCGACGCGTTGGATAGATCCACCCATCCGGCGTCGCGCATCTGGCGAACCATCGGCAGGTAGGGCAGGTCCGGGACGACGCGTGCGGGAGGCGGCGTGGAACGCATCAGGTAGCGCGTCCAGGGCTTGGGGATCGGCGAATAGTAGTCGTTTGACCCTAGGACGAAGGCGCCTGGATACGACAGGAACGGCCGGTAGGCGTCCATCACCATGTCGAAAGCATCAAGCGACCCGAAGTTGTCGCCCGTCGCCACGACCATGTCGAAGCGCTCGGAGGAGGCGACATCGGAGAGGAAGTGGAGCAGGAACTCCTGCCCGGCGAAGAGATGGAGGTCAGCGATCTGGAGAATCGTCACCTCGGGGACGTCGCGCTCGATGGGCACATCGTAGCGGCGCAGGGTGGGCATAGTTCGCTCAATTGAACCCCATGCCAGCGCGGCACCACCCGCCGCGATCCCGGCGAGTCCGAGCCCCCCGATGACGGCACCTGCAGTGCGCAGGACCCCAAGGCCTCGTCGGGAGAACGAGACAGCGGTATCGGTCAGTGTCGGTGTCATATCAGTTGCTGCTGGTCGGAGCCGGGGTTGGGTTCGAGCGACTCGTGGATGAGCCAATGTTCGCGCTGGACACGTTCTCAACGGGCGTTCCGGCGAGGATTTGCGTCATGTAGGGTGCCCAGATGTTCTGGCCGACGAAGGTCTCACCGTAGATCTCACCGTAGTACTTGCCGTTGATGGTCACGGAACCGACTTCCTGCGAGGAGTTCGCGCCGTGGCCCACCCACGCGGACGTGACGACGGAGGGGGTGAAGCCCGTCAGCCAGGTGTTTGCGTGGCCGTCGGTCGTACCCGACTTGGCGGCGAAGGGGCGGCCGTCGCCCAGACGCGTGGACGTGTAGTACTGGCCGGCGGAGGCAGTCAGCAGGGCAGCCGTCTTGTTGGCGACGTCGGCGGAGATGACCTCCTTGCAGTCCGCGGAGAACTCCTTGAGGACGTTCTCGTCACGGTCGGTTACCGACTCGATGGACTGCGGCGTGCACTGCTGGCCGGAGTTCGCAATGGCTCCGAACACGGAGGCCATCTGCAGCGGGGAGGAGGACACAGAACCCAGGATATTTGCGGGGAAGGGTGAGGGGACCTCGCCGTCCTCGGTAATGCCCATGTTATAGGCCGTGTCGAAGATCGCGCAGAAGTCCACGCGCGAGGCCATGTTGACGAACGCCTGGTTGACCGACTGGCCGGTCGCGCGCACGACATTCATGGTGCCGGTCTTGCCCGCGAGGTCGTTGACCTGGTAGCCGTCAGTGTAGATGGCGCGACCACCGCACTTGAAGGATCCGTTGCCGTAGAACGTGTTGTTGGAGCCGACCGTCTCGTAGGCGGAGTGCCCCTCCTTGAACCACTCGAGCAGAGTGAAGACCTTGAACGTCGAGCCGACCTGGAAGTTTCCATCGGCCGAGTAGTTCGACATGGTTTCGCCGCTCTCAATGCCGTACGTCGTGTTCTGGGCCATGGCCAGGACGCGGCCCGAGCGTGGGTCGAGAGAGACAAGCGCATCGTTAAGGCCGGAGGCATCGCCGACGGGAATTGTGTGTGTCAGCGAGGAGAAGGCGGCGTTTTGCATCGTGGGATCCATCGTGGTGCGGATCGTGATGCCCTGGGTCTTGAGCATGCGCTCGCGCTCGGTGCGGGTCTCACCGAAGGTGGGGTCCTCCAGGAACTGAGCCAAGACGTAGTCGCAGAAGTAGGCCTTGGAGGATTCCGCGCCGGAACAACCTTCCGAGGAAACGGTCGGGTGCAGCATCGAGTCGATGGTTGTGTCGATGCCCTTGTCGTACTCTTCCTGCGTGATGACGTTCTGCTCGAGCATAGCGGCTAGGACCGTGTTGCGGCGTTCCTTAGCGGCATCGGGGTGAACGAGGGGATCGTACTGGACGGGGGACTGCACGAGGCCAGCCAGGAGGGCGGACTCGAGGTAGTTCAATTCGGAGGCGGACTTCGAGAAGTAGCGCTGCGAGGCGGCCTCAACGCCGTAGGTAATGGGGCCGAAGGGCGCGATGTTCAGGTAGCCGGTGAGGATCTCATCTTTCGACTGGGTCTTCTCCAGTGCCAGCGCGTACTTGATTTCGCGGAGCTTACGCTCGGTGGTCTGCTCGGTAGCAGCGCTGACCTGATCGGCGTCGCCCTCGAGATAGCCGCGCTCAGCCAGCGAGTTGCGCACGTACTGCTGGGTGATCGTGGAGGCACCCTGACGGCCGGAGTCGCCCAGGTTCGTCACGAACGCGCGGGCGATACCGGTGGCGTCCACGCCGTTATGCTCGTAGAAGCGCTTATCCTCGATCGCGATAATCGCCTTCTTCATGACGTCAGAAATGTTCGCGCTGGGAACGACGATGCGCTGCTTGTCGTAGAAGTGCGCAATCACCGCGCCCGACGAGTCGAGGATTTGCGATTCCTCAGCCGGGGCGACAGTCTGCAGATCGCCCGGCAGCTCGTTGAACACCGAGGGAGCGGACTTCGCGACAAGCGCGGTGGGTCCCGCGATGGGGACGAGCATGCCTGCTCCGACGACACCCATCAGAGCTGAAACGCTCAGGAACGCCAAGAGGAGGGCGAACAGCTGGGTTGGCCGGACAGCGCGGGAATGAGAGTGCGACATGTTCCTAGCTTACGTGCCGCCTGGCTCATCTGACACCTCGCGAGGCGTGACAATCGCCTGATCGTGCATGCGCTGGCGCACTAATAGCAAGTCGCACCGTTTGCACCCACAATGGTATGTGTGTATGGTCACATGTAGGACTCGGAGTAGAGTGAGGTGGAGATCGACGATGTCAGCTCACGGCGACGACCAGAGTTGGGTCGCGCGCGCACTGTGCGCGTCTACTGAGCCGGACGCGCTCTTCGTGCAGGGTGCATCGCAGCGCCAGATTCGCTTGCGCTGCTACGAGTGCGAGGTTCGTATCGAGTGTCTGGCGGATGCTCTGCAATCCGAGGCCAACTACGGCGTGTGGGGTGGCCTGACAGAGCGGGAGCGTCGCGCGATTCTGCGCCATTATCCGCATGCGGAGGATTGGCTGGAGTGGTTGCGTTCCTCGGATGACTCGCTTGCCAGGGAGTTGCGCAGTCCGCATGTGCCTCGGGTTTTGTCCTACGTTCGCCCCCAGATGGCAGGTAGGATGAACTCATGACTAAATGGGAATACGCCACGATTCCGCTGCTCACGCATGCGACGAAAGCCATCCTCGATCAGTGGGGAGCCGACGGGTGGGAACTCGTCCAGGTCATCCCGGGACCGACGGGTGCCGAGAATCTGGTCGCCTACCTCAAGCGTCCGATTGAGGGCTGAGCGAGCGATTCAGAACTGACCGATGCGTCGGTGAACATGGACGAGGCCGTGGCAGGCGTCGCGCATTCAGGTGCGTGAGTGGCCGCGGCCTTTTCCGTATCCTGAGACGCGAGTGGGGCCCGATACCTCTCAGTATCGGGCCCCACTCGCGTGAGAAATCAGCGGGCGCGGCGCGCCAGGCGGTCAACGTCGAGGAGGGTCACGGCGCGACCCTCCAGGCGGATCCAGCCGCGCGACACGAAGTCGGCGAGCGACTTGTTAACCGTCTCACGGGAGGCGCCAACCAGCTGGGCCAGCTCTTCCTGCGTGAGGTCGTGAGGCACGTGGACGCCCTTGTCGGTTGCGGTGCCGAAGCGGTCAGCCAGATCCAGGAGGGCCTTGGCGACGCGGCCGGGCACGTCGGAGAAGACGAGGTCGGAGAGAGATTCGTTGGTGCGGCGCAGGCGCTGTGCGAGGGCGCGCAGCATGTGCTTCGCCAGCGTCGGGTTGGTGTCGAGCACGTGCATGAGATCCTCGTGCTCGAGGAAGAGGAGCGAGGCCGGGGACACGGCGGTCGCGGTGGTTGAACGCGGACCCGGATCGAAGAGCGTGAGCTCACCGATGATCTCGCCGGGGCCGAGGACGGCGAGGAGGGACTCGCGGCCGTCGCTCGAGGTGTGGCCGAGCTTGACTTTGCCCTCGGTCACGATGTAAAGGCGATCACCGAGATCGCCTTCGTCGAAGAGTGTCTCACCGCGACGCAGGGTCGTATGACCCATCTTCTGCTGGAGGGACACCTGTTGTGCATCATCAAGGCCACCGAACAGCGGCACCTGGCTGATGAAGTTGCCGTCACCGATCATGGTGCGGAGCTCCTTCCGCTCGTGCCCGATTGCTCGGGCGTTCCGTTTGAGGCTGCGCGGTGATCCCCATGCGTTATATCGATCACTAGGAGGTACCGCGTATCACACCATTATGCCCTATTTATCAGGTGAAACATGTTTCATTCTGCGATTTGTGTGAGCTGTCTAATGAAACACAAGCTAAATGTCGTGTGCGTCGACGTGCTGCGCCAAGGCCTCGGCGACCATTTGGGGTGCTTCCTCGGGCAAAAAGTGCCCGGCCTCGCGAATGACGATCTGGGTCAGGGGTGCGTCGACAAACTGCGCGTCAGCCGCGTGATCGAGCGCCGACCATGCGCCGTCGTCACGCCCCACGAGTGAGAGGACGGGAACCTTCACCGGCTCCGCGAGGGTGCGGCGCAGCTCACGCGACGGTGAACGGGTGGCGCGTAGTCCCCGCAAGGCCGTGTGGGCGGCAAACGGGCGGCGAAGCGCCGCACGGTAGGGTCCCGACTGTGACACGAGGCCATCCACGTTTGCTGGCGAGGCCCACGCGCGGTAGACGGTCGTCACAAGCGAACCGGAGCGCAGGGCACGTTCCCGGCCCGTGGGCAGTGCCAATCGACCCTGGAGGACGCGGCCGCCCGCCCAGGGCGCATGTCCGACGAGTGGCTGCACGCCGAGGGGGTGAGGAGCCGACAGGACCGCTACCGAGCGCAGTTCGAGCGGCGCGAGCGCGCCAATCATCCACGCGACCGTACCTCCCAGCCCCAGCCCCGCCACGGAGAACGACGCGATACCGAGGGCACGCACGACGCCGATCACATCATCGGCCATCTGAGCCAGGTCGCAGTCCCCTCGCGTTAGATCGGACGTACCAAAGCCTCGCAAATCGAGGGCCAACACGCGCGACGTCGACTCCGCGAGAAGGGGCAGGACCTCGCGCCAGGACCACCAGTGCTCGGGAAAACCGTGCAGCAGAACCAACGCATGGTCCATGCCCTGGCCCATGTCGGCGACATGAAATGCAGCTCCGCCAGCGCTCACGTGCCGATGGGTCCAGGGACCCTCCAACTCGATCGCGCTGGCGGGGATCAGGTTCTTCACTTGCGCGTCAGGTCCTTCGCGGCCTTCTTGCGGGCACGCTTGGAGTACAGGGCACCCGCGGGATTAACAGCCTCGATGGAGGTACGCAGTGCCTCCTCGGAGCGGCCAGTGCGGCGCGCGCAGTGGCTGATGTAGCCCACGCCCATCAGGAGAACACCCAGCAGGACGAAGCGGCCCGAGTAACCGGTAGCCTGAAGGTGGTGCATAAGGTTCTCACCGAAGGGGCTGGCGCTGGACAGCGCGGTCAGCGGTGCCTGAAGAACCGCGGCCGTGATGCCGGGAGCAAGGACCCAGGGCATGCCGATGAGCAGGAAGAGGAGGCCCATGATCCACGCACCCAGGGAGGAGCGGCGGGCGATCACGCACAGGATCATGGAAAGAACGATTGTGCCGAGCAGTTCGCCGAGCGCCGAGAGTGATGCGATGCCCGAGAACATGGGTGCATCCTCGGCCAGCGTCATGCGGGCACCCGCGTCCGCAGCCAGGTACCAGCCGAGGGGTGCGAGGAACAGGAACAGCAGGAAGGACAGGGCGTGCGCGCCGGTACGCGAGGGCATCTCGGTGGCCGTGGGCATCGGGCCGAAGAGTTCCTCGTCCAGTCGAGCCGTGGCCGACTGTTCGGAGCGCTCGCGCCCCGCAGAAGCAATCGAGGCCAGGGTGGCGGCGTCGCGCTCGTCGTCCTGCGCATTCAGCAGGGAGCGGCGGCGGGGCCCCTCGTCCCTGGCCGCAGCTGCACCTGCGCCTGCCACGGCGCCCGCGACCGCAGCGGCACCCGCGATGGCTGCGCCGTCCAGGTTAGCCTCGGTCGTGGTGTCAGTCTGATCCTGGTCTTCAAAGGAGTAGGGGGAAGCGGCCCTGCGCTCGGACAGGCGCGTGGACAGCTGGCGCGTCGGCACGTCCGTGTAAGCGCTCTCCTCGTCCCTCTGCTTCGGCAGCTTCGTCGTGGGCACGTCGATGGACGAATGCTCCTCGGCGGCGTCTGCCGTGAACTCAGCGGCGGCGCGCGCCTCCTGAGCGGCGGGGCTGAGTGCCGGGATCGACGGGGAGAAAGGCTCGTCGTCGCCGAAGATCATGGATCGGCGTGAGGATAGTGACGGGGACGAGGCCTCGGTGGCCTCAGCGGCAGCACCGCCGACCGTGTACGTGGGATCCCCGGTGTTGTTGTCTTCGATGACTGCCTCCTCGGCGAGGTTGTGATTCTCGCGCGTGACCGGGGCGTGGTCCTCCCGCACGGAATCCAGGTTTAGGCCCAGCGCGGCGGCTGCCTGTGCGGGCGTCATGATGGGGGAGTGCACGGGCTCCTCCGCGACAGGTTCCGCGAAGACCGGTGCCTTGGCGGTGGGCACATCCACCCGCGAAGGCTCCGTGTCCTCATCGTCGACCGTGAAATCGTCGGCGAGTGCGGCCTCCTGCTCGGCGAATCCATCCACCTCGGGGGCATCAAAGGAAGCATCCTCAAGCTGATCCTCGAAAGCGAGATCTGAGTCGGCCTCGTCCGCGAACTCAACGGCGGGTGCGGGGACGACGGGCAGCTCGCCGGTAGAGATCTTGTCTTCAATGGCGGGCTTGAGCGGCGCAGCTCCGGGCACGCGACCCGTCAGGCCGCCGATTGCAACTGACTCGATCTCGCCCGTGTTGATCGGTTCGCTGGTCTCGCCGATGATCGCGGCTGCATCGGAACCGTCACCGGGCAATTCGATCTCTTCACCGGTTAGGACCACGTTGTCGCGGTCGTCCGTGGCGCGCTCGCGCTGGACGTCGGACTCGTTCTCGGACATGCTTCCTCCTTTATACCTGCCCACATATTACGTTTTCAGTGGCCTTATGTGCGCATTACTCTGCGGCAGGCCCCTGATTGTAAGTCGCATCTTCTACAGAATCGAGGCGCCTCACCGCGCGGATACGTGCCCATAGGATACCCAGCGAAGCGCACCCTGTCGCCATCCCGAGCGCCGCCAACGTCGGACACGCGAGCGCCACCTTCGTCAGGATCGACGACCCTGGAACGATGACGTTGCCTGTCAGCGACGCCCAGACCGGCACCACCACGTAAGTCGGCAGCACGAGAATCAACCACGTCGCCAGCTGCGTGCCCGTGATCGACCACCGAGCGCTCACCACGATAAGCGCCAACGCCAGCCCAGCCCCAACCGCCAGACCGTGGCCCATCGAATGCCCCCTCAGCACACCCTCCAGACCCAGCGCCGCCACGCTCGTCGTATTCGAGGGTGCCGCACCGATCATGAGCGCGGCGACGGCGAGGGCGGCGGGGATCGCGACCGTCGTGCCGAAGGCGTGACGGTGCACACGCGCGAGCGGCATGCGCGTCGACTGCCCGGCGCGCACCCGCACAGACTTGATCGTCAGCGCGCACGCCCCCAGCATCAGGGACAGACACACCGGGTACAGGCTCCACACGACTCCCGCGGACATGTCGTCGGGCTCGACCGATGACTTCATGAGAAACGGGATGCGCGCCACACCGTAGAACTGGGTGGCTCCCACAATGAGCGACCACGCGAAAGTCACGACCATTCCCGTGCTGGACTCTTCGCAATTCAGCGCAATGAGCGCCAGGAGCAGGGAGGCGAGCGCCAGGCCGATGAGTCCCTCAACCGAGGCCAGGGGCTGGCCTACGGCTGCCAGAGCCTGCACGTCCACCATCGACGATCCCAGGAACACCAGGGCGATGGGGGCGAACACGAACGCGAAAAGACCCGAGCGCAGGCGCGCGGAGAGGCTTCGATGCTGCAAAAGCGTCATGCCCCTAGTGTAGAGGGGTGAGTATCGAAGCCCTCGTTGACCCCGCTCCTGCCGTGCTGCGTGCCGCCGCCGCGCGCCCCGACGTCGCATCCGCCATGGACGAGGCGCACGCCGCGCTTGCGGACCTGCGTTTTTCTGAGGGCCTGCGACGAGGCTGGGAGGAGGCCCGCGCTGAGGCAGCCGTTCGCGAAGCCGCCGCCCTGTCCATCATCGAGGGTGCCCGCACCAGTGTCGACGACGTGCGCGCCCTGTCCATGGCGGACGAAGGAGGCGCTGCCTCGGACCCGGGTGCCGCGCTTGCCCTGGGGATCTGGCGCTCGCAATGGAACCTCGCCTCCCACTTTCCTGCCCTTAATACGCGCTCCCAGGGGGGTGTACGCGTGGCCCCCACGCCCCTGCCCGCGCTGATCGCCGGGCTGCACAGGGACGCTTGTTCCGGCCTGGTCGCCACCGGTCTGACCCCGCCGCGTGAGGTTGCAGTGCCGACGGACCCCGCCCTGCTGGCCCCCGCCTTGGGCTACGCGCGCTGCGACGCGCCCGCCCTGGCCGTCGCCGCCGCTCTGACCGCCCACTTCCGATTCCGGCGTGTCTTCGCCCAGGCCTCGTCCGTCGTGGGAGGGGGACTGGCCCGGTGGATCCTCGTCACCCGCGGCGTCGACCCGACCGGCGTGTGCGTGCCGAGCGCCTACGACGCGCTCGACCCGGCGCGCGCGGGGCGTTCCCTCGCAGGATGGGTGAGCGCCGACGAGGCCGGCCTGGCCCGGTGGATCACCCACTACTGCGCGGGCGTCGTCTACGGTGCCCAGGTCGGGCGCGACGTCGCCCGCCACGTGCAGGCGGGCAGGCTCTCCTAGCTGCCCGTGGCCGCTCAGCGGCGCAACAGCGAGCTGGCCGCGACGCCCACCGCCACGCCCACCAGGAAGGGCACCGCGATCTTCGCGGGCATGGGTACGCGGCGCGGCAGGACGCGCACCGTGGACGTGAAGGTGAGCGTGGGCCAGCCCTCGCGCTCAGCTATCTCGCGCAGCGCGCGGTCCGGATTGACCGCGTAGGGGTGACCGACGAGGCGCAGCAGCGGCGCATCCGACACCGAATCCGAGTACGCCGAACACTCGGACAGATCCCACCCGCGCGAGCGAGCCAGGGCCTCGCATGCGTCCGCCTTGCCCTGCGCCTGGTTGAAGTGCGTGACCTCGCCCGTGAAACATCCGTCCTCATCCACGGCGGCTTTCGACGCCAAGACCTCGTCCGCGCCGAGCATCGTCGCGATCGGGCGCACCACCTGCTCCACCGACGCTGACGCGATCACCACGACGTCACCGATGCTCTTGTGGTAGGCGATGCGGCGCAGCGCCTGCGCGTAACATACCGGCTCGATCGTGCGCTCGAGCGCATCCTCGACTGTGGCCTCGAGGAACGCGGCGTTCCAGCCGCGGGCCATGCGGCCCATGGCCTCGGCCATCTGCCCCATGCGCGACTCGTCCGCGCCCGAGAGCAGGTACGGCAGCTGTACGAGGAATGAGGTGATTGCGGTGCGACGACTCATGAGACCGGCTTCGATAAACGGACCCGATAGCGCCACGTTCGACGACGTATCCAGAATCGTCTTATCCAGGTCAAAAAAGGCCGCACGTACCATCGCGTTTACTCCAGCGTCGGGATTATCCACAGGGGTCCGCCGTCGGATCCCTCTATGCACAGGGTGGCATTTCGTGTCGGCGTTGTCCACAGGGGTGCATCCGCCGGTAGACGCCCGCGCGTTCCCGGGCGCACCGTTGGGAGATGGACACAAACACTGAATGTGCTAGGGGTTCGGTCGCCCTCATCGGCCTGACCTCGCGCGATTGCGAGCGCGCCCGTGACGCCGTCACGTTGGCGGGCGCGCGCGTATGCTCCGAACCCTCCAGCGCGATCCTGGTTCTGGCGGCACCGGGCGTGCCCGTCCCCGCGCTGGTGCCGTGCGTGCGCGTCGGCGCGGGTGGCCAGGTCGTGTTGCCCGGGGACACTGCCCTGCTCGTCTCCCTCATTGCCGAGGCCTCCTGGCGCTGCGTGCGCACCGGCCCCGTCTGGATGGTGGCCGGGATCGCCGGGGGCCTCGGGGTCACCTCGCTCGTGCGCATGCTCGCGCGGTCGACTGCGCTCCCGCCGTGGTGGCGGCGCTGGGGGAGCGGGCGTCATCGCTTCGGTACGAGGCCGTGGCTGGGGCGGGGGAACGAGGCCGATCACTGCGGTGAGAGAGTGCGGACTCCCTGCCCGATCATTGTCGACGCCTCCGGGTCGGTGCCCGGCGTTGCGCGAGCCCGCGACCATGACCTGCCGGGCGTCAGGTGGGCGGACCTGGAGGCCTGCGAGGATTCCTACCTGCCCGCCCTGTCAGACCATCTGCCCATCATCGACGGGGTGCCCGCCCTCGTCGGCGACGAGCGCGGGGGAGCGAGCGCCGACGATCCGCGCGTGGCCGCCGCGTGTCGTTCCATCGGGGCACCCCTCATCGTCGACGCAGGGCGCTGGGATCGCCGCTCTGCTCGCCTCGCCGAGGTTATCCGCGCCGACGCGATCATCCTCCTCACCCACGGGAACCTCGAGGGAGCCGCCGCAATGGCCGCGTGCCTGGCGGTCGCTCATCCGCCCGCCCCCGCGCTCACTCTCGTGGTCGGGGAACGAGCGGAACGCAGCCCCGGCCTCGTCGAGTGTGCGCCCGGATCGATCCTGCGTGCCCCCACTCGCCGCGGTCGCCACCTGCGGGCACTGCGCCGGGCCCTGGAGGCGTGCGGATCGCAGAGTGGTCGGTCCCCGAGTGATCGCTCCCAGGGATGCTCGTCCCGGGGCGCACCCGAGTGGCTCGACGCGCTAGACCTGTCCGCATCCCTCTCCCGGGAGAGGGCGGACGAGCGGGACGACTCCCTCCTCCTGGAGGCCTGACATGACCATCCCCCTGCGACTCCTCGCGCGAGGCGATCCACCCGCCCGCGCCGTCTCACGCGCCGCTCGCCCGGGTTGCGGTGCCGCAGAGGCGGCCTCGATCCTCGACGAACTGCGCGCTCGACAGCGCGGCATGAATCCCGCCCTGGCCTCGGTCGTGGACGCGCCCGGCGTCACCGATGTCCTCATCAACGGAGGACAAGCCTGGGTGGATCGAGGCGGTGGACTGGTGCGCGCCGACGTCGGCATCCCCGACGAGGCGGACGCGCGCCGCGCCGCAATCCGCATGGCGAGCGCGTGCGGGGTGCGTCTGGACGACGCGAGCCCCATCGCCGACGGGACGTTACCCGGGGGAGTGCGCCTGCACGCTGTGCTCGCGCCCGTGTCCGGCTCGGGCACTCTCATCTCCCTGCGCGTGCTCGGCACTCGCCGCCTCGGAATCGGTGACCTTGAAGCGTGCGGGACGCTGACCCCACCCGTAGGTCCCCTCGTTCGCGCGCTCGTCGCCGAGCGCACGAACGTCCTCATCTCCGGGGCCACCGGCAGCGGTAAAACGACCCTCCTAAGCGCCGCACTCGCACTTGTTCCTGCGGGTGAGCGTATTGTCTGCATCGAAGAAGTCCCCGAAATCGCGCCCGCCCACCCGCACTGCGTCCATCTCGTCGAACGGGCCCCCAACGTCGAAGGGCGAGGTGCCGTCACCCTGCCCGACCTCGTGCGCGCCGCCATGCGCATGCGGCCCGACCGGCTCGTCCTCGGGGAATGCCGAGGCCCCGAAGTGCGCGACGTCCTCACCGCCCTCAACACCGGACACGACGGCGGCTGGGCGACCCTGCACGCCAACAGTGCGCGTGACGTGCCCGCGCGGCTCGCGGCGCTCGGCGCGCTCGCGGGTATGAGCGAAAGCGCTGTCTGTGCCCAAGCCTCCAGCGCCCTCGACGCCGTCCTCCACATGCGCCGCTCCACCTCCGCTCACCGCTGGGTCGCCGAGGTCGGCGTCCTCACGCGTACATCCTCCGCCCTCCAGTGCGTGCCCGCCCTTAGCGTCAGCGTCGATGGGCGCGTCACCGAGCACGAGGCCTGGGCTGCCTTGGCCGGGAGGGCTGGGATATGAGGTGGGTTGCGCGTGCACTGGCGGGAACCGCCAGCATCCGTGGTTGCAGCGTAGCGTCGGATGGTTTCCCGAGGGGCTGGGACGGCCTCGTTCCTGTTGACGTTGCCGCCGACGGGGGAGCCTGGCTGCTGATCGTTGCGTTGGTGGGTGCCGCGCTCGGAGCGTGCGCGCTGCGGCTGCTGGCGTGCTGCGTCGCCCGCCTCCTGCGGGCACGCCGCGAGCGACGGGTCGTGCGGGCGTGGTCCGGGCCTTCCCCTGCAATCAGACGCGGCGGTACCTCGCCTCCGTCTGTGATTGCTCGCCTGCGCGCTGGTCTCTACGTCTTCCGGAATGCCTCCGCACACCACCGCGGTCGCGCACGGGGGACGCCCTCTCCTCGCGAGATCGCCCTCCTCGTCGCAGAAGTCGCGACGCGTCTCCGCGCGGGAGCCCCGGCCTCGTCCGCATGGGGACAGGCTCTGGCGCGCATCGGCGTGGGAAGCACGGGCAGCATCGACGACGTCTACCCGCCCGTCCTCGACCAGTGGGCGCGCGAACCGAGCAGGTGGCGTGCCCTCCTGACGGGCGGGCACCACTCGGAGGCGGCAGCTGCCCGGTCTAGTGCCGCCTCGGTGATCGTGGCCTGTCGATTCAGCCACAGCCTCGGCGCGCCCCTGGCCGACGTCCTCGACGCGATCGGGGATGCCATCGATGACGCGCAGGCCGTCGAGGAGGCGCGGCGCGTCGCATCAGCGGGGCCGCTCATGTCCGCTCGCGTGCTCGCCGCGCTGCCCCTCGTGGGGGTTGTGGCCGCGCTGGCGCTCGGGGCCTCCCCCTGGTCCTTCTACACGGGCGGCGGGCCTGGGAGCGCCTGCGCCGTCAGTGGGCTGGCGGCATGGGGAGCGGGCATCGCCTCGTGCAGGCGGATCCTCGCCCGCTGTCGGAGCGCGGATGCGGGCGTGGGGGGCGCGGGTGGTGGTCGCGCGGGTGGTGGTCGCGCGGGTCCACCCATTCGGGCCGACAGCCCGGGAAGCGACGCGGCACTCGCGTGCGATCTGGTCGCCTCAGCCCTGGCCTGCGGCGCTTCAATCCCGCGCGCCCTTGACGCACTCGCCCACGCCTGCGCGCACGAAGCCCTGTCGTGGACCGCCGCCGCCCTGCGCCTGGGGGCCACCTGGGAGGAGGCCTGGGAGGACACACCCACCTGGGCCGCGCCCCTGCGCGATGCACTCGAGGCCTCGTGGACCGCCGGCACAGCGCCCGATGGAATGCTCGCACGCTGCGCCACCTGGGAACGACGCACGCGACTCATCGACGCGCGCACGAAAGCCGAAGAACTCTCCGTGCGCCTCGTCGGCCCCCTCGGAGCATTCTTCCTGCCCGCGTTCCTCCTCCTCGGCATCGCACCCCTCCTCGCCCACCTCATGACCGGCATCGGAGGGTAGGGGAGAGCGAACTCCTTGCAGGCACTAGGTGTGGTGCCCGTGGCCCGATTCTTCGGGGCAGCGTCGCATCGTCCTCGGGCCGAGGCCCGAGGCCTAGGCCCGTTCGCCCGAGCGGGCAGCGCCGCATCGGCAGGGCTCGGTGTCGCGCCTCACCGGCAGATGTAGCAGATGTAGCGGTCCCTCCCCTGATCTCAACGGCAACCCCCATCCACAGGGATGCGCTGAGACGAGCCTTATCCACAGCCCCCTCTCGTGTCGCAGCGCTATCCACAGGGGCAAGTTCCCCGCTGGAATACGGCAGACACAGCCGCGCACACTGGCCCTGCGCGCACCCGCGCGCACGTAGAAAGGACAGATCAATGACGATTATTGAACGCATCGACAACGCCGCTACACGGGCGCAGCTCGCCGCGATGGGCACCCTGCGCGATGCCGCCCAACGCCTCCAAGGGTCGCGCGACGACACCTCGGCTCGCGGTACGCGCGACCCCGAGGAGGGTGCCACCACCGTCGAATACGCGATCGGCACCATCGCCGCTGCTGGATTCGCAGGACTGCTCATCGTGATCCTCAAATCGGACGCGGTGCGCGCAGCTCTCGAATCCGTCATCCAGGAGGCGCTCAACACCCGATGAGACGCCACGACGCAGGATATGTCACCGTCGAACACGCTGTGTGCTTCGCCGCCGTCACCCTCGTTATCGGCGTGATCGCCGCGACCGCGCAGGCAGGCCTGACCGGCTCCTCCCTGTGCCAGGCCGTCCGCGAGGGCGCTCGCGCCGCCTCCATTGGGGAAGACAACGCACAGGACGCGGCCACGGCCTCGTATCCGGGCGGCTCCTACACAGTCGAGCGTGGGAATGGCCGTGTGACCGTCACCGGCAGCGCCCCGTATCGCGGTGCCGCCGGATGGATCGGGGGCCAGGCACACTGCACGGTCACCACCATCGACGAGGGGGACCTGCCGTGACCCGCCCACTCGACGCGCCGCCCGACCGCCTCGGTGACGAGGGGTCCGGGACAGTCAACAGCCTCGGACTCATCGCCCTGGCGATCACCCTCTCACTCCTCCTCGCGGGAGTCGGTGCCGCGCGCACCGCTGCCGTGCGACTGCAAGCCGTCGCAGACCTAGCGGCGCTCGCGGGGGCCGAGCGCTCCGCGACCTCCCCCTGGGAGGACGTCGGGGCAGCACCCTGCGACGCGGCTGCGTCCGTCGCCGCCGCCAACCGGGTCGGTGTTGAATCGTGCGAAGTGCTTGACAGTGACTGCCGGGTGATTGTGAGCGAGTTCGTCAGCGTCATGGGAGTGTCTGTCGAGATTCGCGCGAAAGCACGCGCCGGTCAGGAACAGTGAAAAACTCTCAGGAAACTATCAGGTGCGTTCAATGCTTCCCACAGGTGAGGACTCTACATTAGGAGTCATCAAGCTAAAGGAATCGCTGACAGAGGCGATCCGGGAAAGGGAGCGCATCGGGAGACTTGCACTGTGTTGATGGGATGCTCGAAGGGGCCGACCGTAAGGTCGGCCCCTTCGAGTACGTGCAGCCTGTTAACCCGGCAGCGCGACGGCGCTCTGGGGTTATAAGGTTAAAAGACAAGCGCTCCTCCACCGGAACATGATCGTGCAGCCTGTTAACCCGGGGTTATAGGGTTAAAAGACAAGGGTTAAAGGACAAATCGTGTTGGTTTTGCGGTGACTTTTCGGCTTTGCAGCGCGGGAAATTCACTATTTTAGTCGGTCGTGTGTGCCTCGATTATGTGAATACTGAAGCATCGTGGGTGTGTGGCTGTCCCATGGTTCGTGACGGATTGGCTGTGTGTGGCAACGACTTGGACTCCAACGCGTCCCGCATGTGAACCCCCTGTTCCGCATGTGGGCCGCCTGTCCCGTACGTGGGCGTGGCTGCCCAGCTTCGGAATAGCGGGTTAGCGTGCGGATGAAGGGACCCAGCTTCGGAATAGCGGGTTAGCGTGCGGATGAGAGGAGTCCTCCGATCAGCGCGCGCGGGGCTCTGGTGAATGCACTGTCGTATGAGGTGAATCTAGATAACCCAGGCATCGTGGGCGTAGTTCCCCAACAAAGTCGCATGTAATTTCTATGCATCTCTTGCAAACATTGAAGTCAGATCGTCGGAATTACAACGTTTGTGAGAGCAACTCACACTGGCCTGGGGGAATTGCATGCGTCTGTTGGAGAGGGCTGTCCCTACGCGCCGGGGGCACGGCCTCAAGTAACTGGAGGGAACTGAAATGAACTTGGGCTGTCCCTACGCGCCGGTGGCACGGGGCGCTGGCTGACAGGTGCCTGAACGGCATTCAGGGCTGTCCCTACGCGCCGGGGGCACGGTCCTGTAGGTAGGTGAGCAGCGTGATCGCGCCCTGCTTGGACAGGGGTTCGTTGCCGTTGCCGCACTTGGGGGACTGGATGCAGCGCGGGCACCCGGACTCGCAGTCGCAGGAGGAGACGGCCTCGAGCGTGGCGGCCACCCACGACCGCGCGCTGTGAAAGCCGGTAAGCGCGTGCCCGGCACCGCCCCGGAACGCGTCGTGAATGAACACGGTGGGCGCGCCCGTGTCGTCGTGCAGCTCGGTGGACAGGCCGCCCAGGTCCCAGCGGTCGCAGGTCGCGACGAGGGGCAGGATGCCGATCATCGCGTGCTCGGTCGCGTGCAGGGTGCCCGCCAGGTCCGCGGCCTCGATCCCCATCGCGGCCAGCGCCGTGGGGGTCAGGGTGAACCACGTGGACTTCGTGGGCAGCGTGTGGGTGGGGAGGAACAGCTCGATGTTGCGGATGAACTCGAGTCCGGGCAGTCGTAGCAGATCGTAGTCGGTGACTCGCGTCGACACGTTCGTCGGCCCGTGATGCCAGGTGACCGTGCCATCCCCGCACACGTACGTCTCCTCGATGGCGCACACCTCGACGCTCGTGTGGGTCGCCGAGCGCGTGCGCAGGGGAGTGCGCACTTCCTCGACCAGGGCGACGCGCGCGTCATCGACCCGCGCGGGCGGGATGATGATTGACGAGGCCTGGGCCTCCTCCCGCTCCCTGCTCCCCGGGTGGCCGCTTCCCCGGGTGCCGCCCCCGGCCTCGGGCAGGAGTGCGCGCGGCCACCCCTGGGAGGTGGGTGCGGTGGGCGTGGTGAGGGAGTTGAGAGAGAGGACGTGGAAGGTGCGCCCCTGGTGGATGTAGATGGCGCCGGGGAAGACGTGGGCGTCGGCGGAGGCCTGGTCGATGGTGCCGATGACGGTGCCGGTGGCGGCGTCGACGATCTGGACGTCTCCGGCGGCGCCGCGCAGGTCGGTGAGGTCGCTGGGGCGCTCGGGCCTGGTGGCGTCCCAGAAGAATCCGGCGGGCCTGCGCTTGAGGTAGCCGTCGGCGACGAGTCGCAGGGCGACAGCGCGCAGTTCGGGACCAAAGTAGGTGATATCGGACGGCGTGATCGGTATTTCGGCGGCTGCGGCGGCGACGTGCGGGGCCAGCACCCACGGATTAGAGGGGTCGATGACGGAGGCCTCGACCTCGCCGAGGATGTGTTCCGGGTGGCGCACCAGGTACGCGTCCAGCGGGTTGTCGGAGGCGATGAGAACGGAGGTGCCCGGAGCACCCGCGCGACCCGCGCGCCCGATCTGCTGGCGCAGGGATGCGCGCGTGCCCGGCCATCCGACCGTGATCGTCGCGTCCAGCCCCGAGATGTCCAGGCCCATCTCGAGCGCCGACGTCGTGGCGAGTGCTCGCACTTCTCCCGTGCGGATCGCCTCCTCGAGCGCGCGACGCTCCTCGGGCAGGTAGCCGCCGCGATACGCGCCCACCCGTCCCGCGTTCGCCGAACCACGCGCCGAGAGGCGGTCGCGCACCTGAGCGGCCACGGCCTCGGCCCCCGCGCGCGAGCGGACGAAGGCGAGCAGACGTGCGCCCTCCTCGACGAAGGCGGCGGCCAGGTTGGCGGCCTCGACCCCGGCGCTGCGCCGCACGATCGGGACCTTGAGCGTGGCCGTGCCGGGAGGCGCGTCGAGGGCTGCCAGGAACGAGGAAATGTCGACCTCGGACTCGTCGGCCATGATCGCGCCCTGCCACAGGACCAGCTCGTGCGCACCCGCCGGTGAGTCGTCCTCGGTGATAGCAACAGCGTCGCGCCCCGTCAGCGCGCGCCCCACCGACGCCGCGTCGCGCACCGTCGCGCTGAGCATGACCACGCGCGGATCCGCACCCAAGTGGTGAGCGACGCGCAGCAGACGGCGCACGACCAGCGCGATATGCGAGCCGGTCACGCCGCGCCAATGGTGCGCCTCGTCGATGACGATGAGGCGCAGCGACGCCAAAAAGCGCGACCAGCGCTGGTGCGACGGCAGCATCACGTAGTGCAGGAAATCCGGGTTCGACAGGATCAGGTCAGCGCCCGCCCGCGCCCACTCCTTCGCCTCGCGCGGCGTGTCCCCATCCACGGTCGTCGTGCGCACGCGGCGCAGCCTCTCATCGACGAGGCGGTGGCCTCCCTCCGGGTCCGCTCTCCCCAGTGCGTCGGCCGGTGCGTCGTTCTGGCCAAGAAGTGCCATGAGTGAGGTCAGCTGATCCGCCGCCAGAGCTTTCGTCGGAGCCAGGTACAGGGCCGTCGGGCGGCGGTGGATCGCGGAAATACGCGACGAATCCTCGGCCTCCACCAGGTCGGAGAGGATCGGTGTCCACGCGGCCAGAGACTTGCCGGACCCCGTGCCCGTCGCAAGCACGATGTCGCGGCCCTCGTGCAGGGCATCCATGGCCTCGCGCTGATGAATCCACGGGCGCTCCACGCCCTGGCGCGCCCACGCGTCCACGACCGCGGGTGAGACCCACTGCGGCCACTGTGCGATCCGCCCCGAACGCCCCGGCAAGGTCACGTGGCCAAGCAGGCGGTCATCCCCGGCGCTCAAGCGCTCCAACACCGCCAGCAGGTCAGTGGGGGAGGGAGAAGGAGAGAGAGCGGGTACACCAGTGGCGCTCGGTCGCGCCTGATCGCCCGCCTCACCCCGAGGCGACGCCGACGACCCCATGCCCGGGGCCAACCGCGCGTGCTCGCGTGAACCCGCCCCGGCCTCGTGTGAGAAGGACGACGAGCGGTCAGCGCTCATCCGAGTCCGGGTTCACCCACCCCAGGGCCTCGGAGGCCGACTCCTTCACGTACTCCATCGCCGCGATGCCCGTCGAAATACCCGACGCAATCATGTCGCGCAACTGATTATTCGACAGGCCTGGCTTCGTGTCCACCACGAAATCCGCGTACACGCCCAGCTTCCCCTCGGGAGTCGTCGCCGTGTAGACCGTCGGGAAGTACTTCTCACGATTCCAGTTATCGGCCGTCGCGAACATTGCATGCTCGCCGGTCTCCGCCGGAATCTCCGGCTCCCACAGGGCACGAATCGACAGGAAACGCCCCGCCGCATCAAACGACACCAGGAAAGGAACGCGGTCGAAGATCGCGCCGCCAGCGCGCCCCTCCTCAATGATGTCCAAGGCGTAGCCCATCTCGCGAACACACGCCACCACGCGCTCAAAGTCAGCCGGGTAAGGCGTCGTATCGTCCTCGGGAACCACAAAAGGAACGTTCATCGCTGCGCCTCCGCGCTCTCGCTGACCCAATCCACGAACCCAGGCAGCGTCACCTCAAGATCCGCGAAGAAACCCATGATCATCGACATAGACGTTTCAAAGAAATGATCCAGCTGCGCCTGCGTCAATCCGGACAACACAACGATGTTGCACTCTGCGATCAGGCCGTACTGCGTGCCATCTTCGAGCGGAGCCACGTATGCCTTCGGACCCGTGCGCGTCGAATTGCAGGTCGCAACCTCTCGGGCCAGCTCCCCGAACTGCTCCGGCGTGCGGGCGATGCCCCGCCACTGTGCGCGCAGCTGCAGGATCTGAGGATTCGTCGCGTTCCAGAAAAACGCGGCGTTCGGCGTCAGATACGCCAACTCACCCTCGTTGTAATCGCCGAAACGCACGTCACGAGACCGCAACAGATCTCGAATGCGATCGGTGCTCACAGGTGAAGAAGTGGCCACTGACAACTCCCGACGTAAACGTGCAGAATCGGACACACCCACTCTAACCGAGGCCCCCGTCACGCGCGCGCCCATCTTCGTGCGCTTAGAGCGCACCCCCGGGCCGTGAACGCACTTGTGACAAGGTGGTAGCGGGTAAAAACTCAGGACCCATCATCCCTGATCCCAGCTTTGAAACACGTCTCCAAGCCGCGTTCACCCCCAGCTAATCCGCGAAGTTGCGCCACACTCCACTACAGTGTGTATCTGAATGACCGCACTAATACGAACGGAGGACAGTATGGACGACCCTAACTCCGCCCTGCCCTCCGACCCTACCGTCGACGAGTCTTACACCCGAGGATCGCGCCCCGTTCAGCCCCGCACCCGCTCCGGTTCGCGCACATCCGGCAACGACAAAGACCCCCAGAAGAGCGCGACAAAACGCAAGAAAACAGCGGGAAGCAAAACCCGCACATCCAGCGTCTCCACCAAGGAACGCCCCGCCCGCGCACGCACCACAACCAGCCGCAGCGCGAACGCGGACGACAACGGGACCGAACCCGCGCTTCGTCCCCTCAGCGCCGACAGATGGTACCGGCACAAACTGGCCCGACGTATCGCCGGAGTTACCGCCTGTCTCTCGCTTACCGCATTCATTAGCTATGGCGTGCTGAGCACCTCGTACGGACAGGTAATCGATACGATCCTCATGGAAGGGACCATGCGCTCAGCCAGACAGTATGAGGAATTCTCCACCCTCATCACTGGCCTTGTGTCCGTGCCTGTCCTGGGCGGCATCGGTGTCCTCGTCGCCATCGTCGCGGCAGCCAGGCGTCGACCCACCCTTGCGGGACGAGCCCTCGGCGCGGTTGTCGGAGCCAACGTCACCACCCAAATTCTCAAGGACTACGTCCTCACCCGGCCCAGCCTCGGCGTGACCACCGGCGTCGTCAACTCCCTGCCGTCCGGCCACACGACCGTCGCCGTCACCCTCTCCCTCGCCCTCATCGTCGTCGCCCCCCAATGGTTCCGCGGCCCCTCCGCATGGTTCGGCTGGGCGTGGACCTCCCTCATGAGCGTATCCGTCATGATGGAAGGCTGGCACCGCCCCTCCGACGCCATCACCGCCGCGCTCATCGCCGGCGCGTGGGCACTCGCCCTCTCGCCCATCGAGCGGCGACCCCGGCACGGCATCAAGGTCCAGCGCATCATGGTGTGGGTGTGCCTGGTGCTCATCGTCGTTGCCGTCGTCGCAACCATCGCCGCCATGTGGGGGTTCAGCATGTCCGCCGCTGCACCCGGCTCCGGCTACGGCTTTGAGTACTTCCTGGAAATCCGCCCCTGGCGCTCGCGCGTCCTCGGCGTCGCCGCTATCGCGTGGGTTAGCGCCATCTGCGGCCTCATCATCCACGAGGTCGACCGCCTCGCAGGCGAATAATCGCTGCTGTCTGCGTGTGGTGCCTGGGGGCGGCGGCCCGCCCGCGAGATCGCCACACGCGAGCCTGCGGCTCGGAGTGATCGATCTCGAAGCCCGGCCA